>JAIOSR010000472.1 GCA_021107495.1 Desulfobacterales bacterium
TTGCCACAGCCGGACTCGCCCACAAAACCCAGGGATTTCCCCTCCTCCAGAGAGAAAGAGACTCCTTCCACGGCCTGAAGATAGCCTTTCCTGGTTCTATAACCGATACTGAGATTTTTAACTTCCAACAAGGCCATCTTAGCCTGCCCCCTCCTCCTTTCTCAGCCTCGGATCAAGCACCTCATCCATGGCACGGCCCAGCATGTAAAAAGAGAGCGTGATCAGAGAGATACAGATACCGGGCGGTAGAAGCCAGTATGGTGCATTAAACATATGTCCTGTTTTCCACACCCACTGCAGCATCATGCCCCAGCTCACAGTGCCGGGATCTCCGAACCCTAAAAAAGCCAGGGCCGCTTCAATGATGATTGCAGAAGTCACTCTAAATGTCATGTATAGAAATGCGAGGGGCAACACGTTGGGCATGATATGCCTGAAAATGATCCTGAGATGGGAGGCCCCTGCCACCCTGGCGGCCTCAATAAAGGGTCTCTGTTTCAGGGAGAGGGTCTGGGCCCTGATTACCCTTGACACACCCGGCCAGCGAAACAGGGCAATAATCAGAACAATAGTCCAGATATTCAACTGCCCGAAAAGGGAGGAGAGTATGAGAATTACCAGGAGTGTGGGCATGACCATGATCATGTCTGCCAGTCGCATAAGCAGGGTATCTATTCCCCTGCCGGAATATCCTGCAGTCATGCCAATGGCGGTACCCAGAAAAATACTCATAAAGGCCGCTGAAACACCCACCATAAAGGCGACCCTGGCGCCTGCTAAGAGCTGGCTGAAAAGATCCCTGCCCATGAAATCGGTCCCTAACCAGTGGCGCGTACTCGGACCTGTTGAATGGGATATTTCCGGGTCCACGCCTGTCATGGGGTGGTACATGGGATCAATATGGGGGGGGATAAAGCTAAAAAGGGCCATCAGCGCAAAAATGATAAGCAGGGTAAGACCTATCCTGCCGAGGATGCTCTCCTTGAAAATAGACCATCCTTCCAGGAAAGAATCGATCCAGTGAAAGCGTTCTGAAAATTTTTTATCGGTTTTTGCGGCCTGCACCATTAAAACTTTTCCTTTAATATCTGATGGACTTGTAAAAAGTCCATCAATCCCGCACAGCGGGAGGGTGGGGGTGGAACCATTTGAATTCACTTCAAATGGCGGGGGAGGGGTAGCCCTCCTCCGCCGAGTAAAAGGGCGCAGAGCGACTTTTTACGAGGTTATCAATATCTGATCCTCGGATCAAGATAGGCGTAGAGCACGTCCACCACCAGGTTTGAAAGAAGTACAACAACGGCAATCAGCAAAAAAGATGCCTGGGCCAGTGGATAATCATTGTGGCTTACCGAAAACACCAGCTCTCTTCCTATCCCCGGCCAGGTGAAGACCGTTTCCGTCAGGGCGCCGCCGTTTATTGAAAAGGCCAGGCTGAGGCCCACGCTGGTCACCACGGGAAGGGCGGCGTTGGGCGCGGCATGATGGTCACGGATCACCTTTTCCTCAAGGCCTTTGGCCCTTGCCGTAATAATATAGTCTTCCTTAAGGGTCTCCAACATACTGCTCCGCATGATGAGCAGATAGCTCCCGAAATGGATTAGAAACAGGGTTCCTAAGGGAAGGACCATATGATGTAGCACATCCAAAAACTTGGCCAACAGGCCCGTGTCAGGATCAAGCCATACCTCCTCAGAGATCATCCCGGTGATAGGGAACCAGTCTAATTTGTAGGCAAATACCCAGATCATAATCAGGGCCAGCCACGGGAGAAAAACAGTATGTGTGACCAGGGCGCCGATAGTCATCCAGGTGTCGGTCTTCTTACCCTTGTTCCAGGAGGCTATTTTACCTAAGAAAATGCCCACTAAAGCGGAGAGAATAATGGAAGATGTAAAGAGCAGGATAGTGTTCGGGAGCCTGTCCCCTATGATCCGGACCACTGGCTGACCGTAGTGAAAAGAATTGCCGAAATGCCCCGTAAAAAAGTTTTTGACATAATAGATGTACTGCGTCCAGAGGGGCTCATCAAGGCCTAATTGAGAGATCAGGACTTCCGCATCCTCAGGTGTCATATCCGGATCAATCATTCGGGAAACAGGGTCCCCCGGGGCCAGGCGGAAAAGCAGAAACAGGACCGTAAGGATCACAAAAAAGATGATTATGATCTGGATCAGCCTTCGGAATATGTAGCGTCTCAGTTCCATAAATACAATTTTAGTACCTTGGCGATAAACTTCTGCACAAAACGTGCAGAAAATCGCAGAATTGAAAAAGTGTGAAATGCCTAAAGTGATCTAAAGTGTCTAAAGTTGTGGAATTTTATTTTTCATTAAAACAGACGGAGCGAAGCGACACCTTAACTTTAGGCACTTCAAACTTTAGTTCACTTTAGGCACTTTTCCGTTTTATCCGGGTTAGGGTTTATCTTAACAACTGCATGAACTCCCGCATGCCCCACCGGCATTCATGCCGGAGGAGATGGAAAATCCGGAACCCATGCCAGTTTCAACAA
>JAIOSR010000171.1 GCA_021107495.1 Desulfobacterales bacterium
GTCAGCCTGTCCGGGTCGTGCTCGACCATCTTGGCAACGGAACCGGGTACAAATTTGGTCAACTGGCTCTTTACCCTTTCAAGTGTTTCGATACGTATGAGTGTTGTCTTCAACTCTTCCGAATAGTTTTTCACATCTTCATAAAGTCTCGAGTTTTCCAGTGCTATTGCCACATAGTAAGACAGAGATACAAGCAACTCTTTATCCTCATCCGTGAAATCACCCGGTATCTTATTAAGGGTCTGAAGGGACCCTATACACTGTCCTTTCCGGTTAAAAAGAGGAACGCAAAGGATATTTTTAGTTCGAAAACCTGATTTTTTGTCAACCTCCGAATAAAAACGCGGGTCATTATAAGCATCATTAATGATAAATGGCACATTGTTCTGGAATACCCAGCCTGCCACGCCATAATTTGAAGGTATTCGAATTTCATTCTTTTTCATTCCGGTTGCCACTAAAGCCCATAATTCCGTCCGTTTTTCATCATACAGCAATACCGTACTCCGCTGGGTCCCCATGACCTGATTGGTCTGGTCCATAATCACTTCGAACAAAGAGTTCAGGTTCATTTCCGAGGTGATGGTCTGGCCCACACTGAAAAGCTGGCCGTGCCTTTTTATCCTCTCCCTTGCAAGGAAATCTTCTTGTCGGCGACCAACCCTTCTTGATTTAAAGAATTCTTGATTCGATGTGTTCATGATAGATCTTGGAATTCATGTAATTCTTGAAATGAGACGGATGCCCTATATTTATCAGATAACTTTTTGAAAAGTCAACGAAATTGACCGGGGCTTAACAGGCGTTGAAAACCAAAAGGCAAGGCTATAAGCGGATAGATATCCGGGTCCGGAGGGCCAGGCTTTGTTTATCCCCAGAGGGGGTTTGATAAAAAAAGGGCATCCTGTCAAATCTCGACCGGATGCCCCTGAAAACCGTGTTTCAACACGCTAAAGTTTGGTAACGTTTTTGGCCTTAGGACCCCTATCGCTCTCTTCCACTTCAAAACTCACCCTGTCTCCTTCAGAGAGTGTCTTGAATCCGGCCATGTCAATACTGCTGTGGTGAACAAACAGGTCCTGGCCGCCCTCCTGCTCAATAAAGCCAAACCCCTTTTTATCACTGAACCATTTCACGACTCCTTCTCCCAAAACGCTAACCTCCTTGTAAGAATGTTCTCTCACGGCCCCGGGTCTGAGGTCTCTGCCCGGCAAAGGAAACATCCTTCAGGGCAAAACCGTCATCAGAATACGTCCAGGGTACGGACGATAAAATCATAGGCACAGCTTTTCAGGACGTCAAGTAAAAAATTCCCTCCTCTTGGTAACATCAAATACGTTTTTTGAAGGGTCGTGGTCCCGCCGATGGCAGGACTCAATAAATTCGCAAAGAAATTTTATGTCTTGAGAAGGTTCAATGAAAGTGTTAAAGAAAAACCGTAACCTTGAACCCTGTCGAAGATCTCCTCACATAGTGCGGGGGAACCTTCGAACACTTACCGGAAAAATACCTTATGGTCATAGAACAAGCAAAAGAAGTCCTGAAAATAGAGGCCCAGAGCATTTTAGACTTAGTGGAACGTATTGGCCCCGAGTTTGAAAAGGCCGTAGATATGATTCTTGAGGCCAAAGGCAGGGTCATCCTCACAGGTATGGGAAAATCGGGCCTGATCGCCAAGAAAATAGTTGCCACCTTTAACAGTACCGGGACCCCTTCCCTGTTCCTTCATCCCGCAGAGGCCACGCACGGGGACTTGGGCATGGTAACCCACGACAATATCGTCTTAGCCATATCCCATAGCGGACAAACAGTTGAAATCAACACTATATTACCTATCCTCAAGGAAATGGGGGCTAAGATTATCGCGTTTACCGGGGGGCTCGGTTCACCAATGGCAGAGGCTGCCGACGTGGTGATTGATGTGGGCGTGGAAAGGGAGGCATGTCCCATGGGCATGACTCCGACGGCCAGCACCACGGCCGCCCTTGCCATGGGTGACGCACTTGCAGTGGCCCTGATCAATCGAAGGCGTTTTAACCGGGATGATTTCAGGAAATTTCATCCGGGAGGAAGTCTTGGAGAGCGCCTTGCCATAAAGGTCAACCAGGTCATGCTTACGGAGGATCATATCCCGAAAGTCCTTTTAGGCTCTCAGGTTAGGGAGGCCCTCGATGAAATAAATAACAAAAAGATCGGCGCCACCTTAGTCGTTGACAAGGACCAAAAGCTTACAGGCATTATCACGGATGGCGATTTGCGGAGAGCGCTTATCAAGGAAACAAACATAAATGATATGCGGGTGGAGGATATTATGTCCCCCTCCCCCATGACCATCGACGAAGACCAGACCGCGGCCGAGGCATTGGGCCTGATGGAATTCAATGCAATTACCCACCTTGCTATTGTGGACAGACTCAATTGTGTCAAAGGCGTTGTCCACCTTCACGACCTCTTAGGAAGAGAGGAATTCAGAATCAATGGAGGCATTAATCGCACCCCGGGGGCTCATAGTTGACCTGATTACCCCGCTTAAAAACGACAGGTCCATTGATGGTCGCGGGCTGGGAAGGCTTCTGGACCGAATAACCCCCCATGCCCAGGCAATCCTTTTGGCCGGTCCCGGCGGAGGCGAAGGAAAATATCTTGAGCCTGATCAGCGCCTGGAACTCGTTGAAAAGGCCCTTGTCGTAATCCACGGCCGGGTCCCCATCCTGATATGGATCACAGGGGATACAGAGGAAAAAACAAGGAAGACCCTCCTGATCAATAAGAAGGTACTTGAAAAGCTGGGTTATCAGGGACAGGTCTTCTGGGTGGACACACCCCTTTATTATCACAGCAACCGGGGGCTCCCTGACCATTTTGAAGAACTGAGTTCAATGGTGGATCAGCCCTTTATCCTCCATAATGATCCCGAATTGATAAAAGGATTAGCCAGGCCTGTTAAAAGGAATAATATCCGCACAAGCATTTTAAAGGAACTGACTTGCTTAGAGAAAATAGTCGGTTTGGTCTTTAATGGGTCTCTTGACAGGGCACATAACTATCAGAGGGCATCCCGCAGACGAGCCAATTTCAGGATCTATGACGGAGACGAAACCCATTTCCTGGACCATCCAAGCACAAGCGGCGTGGTCTCCTTAGGCGCCAATCTGACTCCAAAGGCGTGGCAAAGGATCGCCGGTTCCTCCCTTAATTTGACGGGTGATCAAAAAGACTACCCCGACTCCCTCGAGCAGGTCTGGGAATCAGGCGGTTACCTGCGGAGCCTGATGGACATCTACCATCAAATGCCCGTGCCCATCGTCAAAGGGGTTCTCTCGGACATGGGCATTATAGAGACACCCACTTGCGCCTTCCCTGCCGAAAATCCGGAGGGACCAAAGAGACGGGTTAAGGAATTAATGGCGCGCTTTGGGGATTCTTGTTAAGGCTCCTCATTAGGATTTATGGGCCAAGTTTCAAAGTAAAATTGAGCAACAGATTGAAATCATGTTTTTTTCTGGGCATATTATCAGAATTGTAAGAGCGGCAATACCTTAAAAGCGGGTTATGAGGTCTTTTCCTCGATTCCGGGTCTCACGGCGTGTCGAAGATCCCGCTATGCGGGGGTCATTTCAAAGGGTTACGGACGGGTGATGCCTCTCCCCTCCCTGTTCCCCTCGCCTCTGGCTCGGGGCCAGGGGGTCCCCCATTCCGTAACCCAATGAAATGACGAAGGCCTCCCGACAGTCACTCGGAAAAGACCTCATA
>JAIOSR010000491.1 GCA_021107495.1 Desulfobacterales bacterium
CCTTATAAGCTTGAGGGCGGTGTCGCAGTCATAAGGGGCGCCCGCATAGGTGCTTGTCAGGGTGATTTCGGTTCTCCAGAAAAGGTCATTGATTTCAGACGGCAACATTGCGCCCTCCGCGGCCCCCGCAAAAAAAAGGACAGTGCCTCCTTTTTCCACCGCGTTGAGGGCCATAGGAACAAATCCGTCAAAACAGATAATAACAAGATCCATGAGGCGACCTGCATTGGCCTTGCGAATGGAATCGAATAGCGTCTCATCCGCTTTCAGCGCGAGATGCGCCCCCATTTCCTTTGCCTTTTTTAAACGAAAAGGGATTGTATCTGCGGCAACCACAAGACCGGCACCCAGGGCGCGGGCCAGGCCCACATGGAGCAGGCCTGAGATTCCGCTTCCAAGGACAAGCACGGACTGGCCTGGTTTCAGTGTTGCGTTTTTCTGGCCCCTCAAGACACAGGCAAGGGGTTCCATAAAGGAGGCTTCCGGGTAAGAGACGCCGTCGGGAATAAGAAAAACCCCGCGATCCACGTTGATTGCAGGGACCCTGACGTATTCCGCAAAGCCCCCCGGATAAAAGTGGGTACCCTTTAATAAGGTTTCACATACCGTGTGATGGCCGTTCAGGCAGTAATGACAGGTGTTGCAGGGCACATGATGGGTTGCGGCTACTCTGTCTCCGACGCTGAATTTTTCAACACCTTCTCCAACTTCCACTACTTCGCCCGCCACCTCATGACCCAGGACCAGGGGTACCTTATCCCGGCGGTACCACTCCATCACGTCGCTCCCGCATATCCCGCTGGCGATGACCTTCATGAGCAGCTCACCCGGCCCTATTTCAGGCACAGGCATTTCTTCAACGCGGACGTCAGTGTTGCTGTAATACATCAAAACGCGCATGGTTTTGTCTGTCATTGGTCACTCGTAATTCATTGTTTGGTTTGGGTTATTTCTACCCCGGATGCTTTTTATGGATAGCTTTAATAGTCTGCGTTTTTTTAGGCCCTTCGCAAAAAATCCCCCTCAATCCCCCTTTAAAAAAGGGGGAGTTAAGAGACTCTTCCCTTTAAAAAGGGGCAATTCAAAAATTCCCCCCTTTTCTAAAGGGGGGTCAGGGGGGATTAAGATCTTTTTCCTTCAGATATCTGTTCGGCGCATTGATGTTGTATCGCAATGAACGGATTAGTAGCCTCTCAGCTACTCACTTTGTTCTTTAAGTCCTGAAAAAGCTCAAATGCCTCCTTTGGTGTCAGATTATCATGAATAACACCATTCAGCGCCCTCATTATGGCCGTGGGATGCGGGTTCTGCCAGACGTTTCTTCCCAGGTTGACTCCTATGGCGCCTTTTTGCATGCCGTCGTAAACGAACTCAAAAACCTCCAATTCGGTCTCGCATTTGGGCCCGCCGGCAATCACCACCGGAACCGGACACCCTGTGGCCACTTTGTCGAAGTCTTCGCAATAATAGGTCTTTACGATCCTTGCGCCCAATTCGGCTGCAATGCGGCAGGAAAGGGCCAAAAACCGTGATGTTCTCTTGTCAAGCTCCTTTCCCACGGCGGTTACCGCCATGACCGGAATGCCATAGTCTTCACACTCGTCAACCAGAAGAGCCAGGTTCTGAAGGGTTTCCTTTTCATAATCACTGCCCACAAAAATGGAGATGCCGACCGCCGCCACATTGAGGCGGATCATTTCCTCAACAGAGGTCGTAATTACCTCATTGGCCAGATCCTTTCCAACCACGCTGGTAGCCCCTGACACCCTCAAAATAATAGGGGTTTTTAGCTTCGGATCAATGGATGCCCGAAGGACTCCCCTGGTGACGAAAAGGCCGTCCGCATAGGGGAGCAGTTCCCGGACAGTGTCCTGGGGTCTTTCAAGACAGCGGGTGGGGCCCTGGAAATAACCATGATCTATGGGCAAAAACTGACAGTGTCCGTCCGGCTTTATGACCCGGGAAAGGCGGTTTTTCATGCCCCAGCCAATGTTATCCGCCCCTTTTATCCATCCTGTCTCGGCCCCTGCCTCTTCAGGTGGCATCTCACTTGTGTCCCGTGCTTCCAGCAGTTTGTCCGCGTCTGCCATATGTCTTTCCTCCCTTATCCGAGTCTTTACAAAACCCTATCTTTGCAATGATCTCGCATTAGTACCCGGTTTTTTTAAATTGTTGAAATATTACTATTATTGTTAAGCCAACAGCCCCATGTTGTCAAGCCGCCATCCATAAAAATTCTTGGTGACAAATCCTTGAACTCTTTTATATATTGGACATGCGGGTTTTTCATGAAACGTTGAGGGAAGGTGTCTAATATGCCTGAATTTGCTTATTCCAATTTCACTCGTTGTTTCAGAAGGCTAATAATGATATGGAAAAGGCCTTTTCAGAGGAGAAGAAAAGGGAATGAATAGAGAAAAAACTGACGATTTACCGCCATGCATGATCTTTATTGACAAAGAAGGGCGCTGGTACCATAAGGGTGCCGAGATGATCCGCCGGGATTTTGTCCAGCTTTTTTACAAGAATATGGAGTTAGATTCCGAGGGCCGCTACGTAATCAACTGGAATGGTGAGCGCTTCCGGGTGGACGTGGAGGATACGGCCTTTGTTGTTCGAAGGGTTGTGTATGAGGATGGGGAGCGAACCGGGAATGCCCGGTTTGTTTTGAGCTTGAGTGATGACACGGAAGAGGATTTGATGCCGGATACCCTTTGTGTGGGCAAGGACAATGTTCTTTACTGTAGAGTGAAGAACCGTATGTTTCCCGCCCGTTTTAACCGGGCCGCCTATTACCAGTTAGCAGAGCATATTGAAGAAGAAAACGTGTCCTGTTATTTGCCCCTGAATGGAAATAAGTACAATATCATATGATTTCCACAACAAATTTGACTACCTCGTAAAAAGTCGTTCCGCGCCCCCCACCCTCCCGCTGTGCGGGATTGATGGATCTTTTACGAGTCCATCAAAATGGATCATCTCCAAATTAGTTGATCGATGATAAGGATTCAAGGAGTCCAGGGGTCAAGGGGTCGAGTGAAAGACTTAATAATTACGATAATATGTGTGAAGCTTGGCCTATAATTTAAGTGATCACAGAGTCGCGACAGGGCGGGTCTTGAACCCTAGAATCCTTGGCCCCTTTCTCCCAATTAATTGGGAGAAGAACCATCAAGATTAACGCTCTGTCACAGACGTAACAATCTCTACCTCTGCATTCTTTCTGAGGTCCAGAAGCCAGTTTTCAAAGGCTGTTTTGTGCTTTACCTGCATCAGCGACATGCGGTACTTCTCTTTTTCCTTTAGATACTCGGTCTCATCGATCCCCTTATATGCCTCCCATGTGATAACGTAAGCGCCGAGGTCATTTTCAAAGATCGTATCCGGATATTTTTTGTCCTGACTCAAGCCAAAGACGGCCTCCTGAAGGCCCTGAACATTTCCCAATTTGGGCACAGGTTCCCTGCGTGAAAAAAAATCTGTCTTCTCGGTCTCTTTTTTCTTCTGCTTTGCAAGTTCATTCCAGGACTTTCCTTTATCCAACTCTGCCAGAAAGTTTTCAGCGGCAGCCCTTGCTTTTTTGGCCGCAAGATCCACGATAAGGGTCTCCTTGACTTTCGTGGCTACTTCATCCAGTTCAGGCACGTAAGAGGCTTTCCGGTCTAAGACCTGAAACAGGTAAAACTTGCCTTCCAATTCAACCAACTCGCTTGTCTCTTTTCCTTCCAAGGCAAAGATGGACTGGCGCAGGGTGTCGGTTCCTCCAATGCCTTCTATGGCCTCAGTCTGGGAAAAATACCCGGTATCTTGAACCTTGAGGTTATGTTCTGCCGCATACTTTGAAAGGTCTGCTTCATAGGGCATCTGGTCGATCAGGGTAAGCCCTTTTTCGTGTGCAAGCTCCGTGCTGGCATTTGTGATAAGGCCCTCGGCGATCTGGTCGCGAACCTCCTCAAGCGGTTTTGCCCTTTCCTCTTTGATGTCGTCCACCTTGATGATGTGATACCCGAAGCGGGTTCGTACAAGGTCGCTTATCTCCCCTTTTTTCAATTTAAAGGCTGCATCCTCAAAGTTTTTGTCCATCTGGCCCGCCTGGAAATAACCTAAGTCTCCACCCTTGGTTTTTGTCGGGCCTTCAGAATATTTTCCGGCCAGCCCCGCAAAATCCTTGCCCTTTTGCGCTTCTTCCAGGACTCCCTTGGCAATGTTTCTGACCTCTTTCTCCTTTTCCTCGGTGGCATCCTCACTCAATTTGAAAAGGATATGCCTGGCTTTCACCTTATGGGGCTCTTTGAAGGTGTCCATGCGATATTCATAATCACCTTCGATCTCCTTGTCCTCGATCTTTACCTGTTCCCTGAATGCCTTTGGATCGAGTTCAAGCCAGGCGATTTTGATTTTTTCCGGAACCCTGTAGCTTTCCCTGCTTTTTTTAAAAAACTCTTCCATGGAGGCCTGGTCCGGTCTGATTGATTTTTTATAAATATCCGGCTTGAATTGGACAAAGCTGATTTTTACCTTCTCATTGGCAAAAGTGTAATGCTCCAGGACTTCCCGGTCCGTCACCTCCATAAAGGAGAACAAAAACTGTTTTATCTTTCCGTCCAGCAGTTGGTTCCCCATACTGGCTTCAAAATCTTCCGGTTTCATGCGATTATTGCTCAAAAGGGCCTGATAACGGCCCATATGAAACTGGCCGTTTACCTGAAATGCCGGGTAATCCATTATGGCCTTCTGAACCTCGCTCTCAGTGACATCCAACCCCAACTTTTTGGCTTCCTTGCTGATAAGTTTCTTGTTGATAAGGTTCTCAAGTGCCCTGTTTTTCAGATCAAACACCTTTATCAGGTTGTCGTTCCATATCTGTTTATATTGTCTTCGGAGTCCCTCGAGAAGATCATGGTATTCCTTTTGATACTCAATACCGCTTATAACCTCCCCATTGACATAGGCGATTTTTAATCCCTGTCTGGCGGTGAAGGAATAACCAAAATAAAAGATGAAGACTATGGCAATTATGCCGATTAGGAATTTTATCAGCCAGGACTTGGCCTGTTTTCTCATTATGCTCAGCAACATTAAGTGTTTCCCCCTGTGAACACTACCCTCATGAACACCTTTTCCTGGATCTCCAAAAAAGGGATCATCCGGATAATGAGTACCGCAAAGCTATTCAAATATGAATTTGTCATATGGGAAGGTTGAAGCGGTCTTTTCTTCAATTCCGAGCTTCTCGGCGTGTCGAAGATCCCGCTACGCGGGGGTAATTTCAGGCAGTTATGGGCGGGTGATGCCTCCCCCCTCCGCTGTTCTCCTCCGTTCCTTCGGAGCGTCGGAGCCAGGGGGTCCCCCATCCCATAACAACCTGAAATCACGAAGGCCTTCC
>JAIOSR010000296.1 GCA_021107495.1 Desulfobacterales bacterium
GCGGGCATTGAGGCCCGCTCCCTGATTGCAGACTAAGATGTTAAGCGCTTTATTACATAAGGTCCTTCTCAAAGAATAAAGGAATTATGAAAAACCAACGCCAAGTCCGCAGTTTAAAGTATGTCAACCACGCCCGAAATTCCGGTTGATAACCTCAAAAAGGGTGTCAAGCCAATTCTTAACCCATATAGTCTCTGGAGCGGGCAACGGGAGTCGAACCCGCGACACCAAGCTTGGGAAGCTTGTACTCTACCAACTGAGCTATGCCCGCCCTGGATAGCTATAGATTTTTGACTATATTATACTAAAATGTCCCAGTCAAGCGCTATTTGAGCGTACCTGCTCAATATTTGGGGGAAACTCGGATTCATAAGGATATCTCCTGAATAACGACAGGCGTCCGTCCAGGCAGGATGGACTAACGCCGCTACTTATTGAGCTATTACTGTTTCATGCATGTGACCGCGACTCTGCAAATATCTTGACATTCATTTTTAATAAATTGTAGAATTTTTATAATATTTTAGCTTTACAGGAGAGCAAAAACATCCTTGGAAGATGATTCAGAAAAAGGCTTTTTCAGTCTCATCAAAACTCTGATCAAAAAGAAGCCCCCCCTCGGCGACAGCAGTGACCTCGCAGAAGAGATTCATGACCTCATGGATGAAGGGCAGGCCAAAGGTCTTATCAGCGACGAAGAGACCCATATGGTCAACGGTGTGCTCGACCTGAAAGAGACCAGGGCCCATTCCATCATGATTCCCCGCACAGAGATTTCTTCAGCCCCGGCGAACTCCACTTTAGGGGAGGTCATCAGACTGGTTACAGATTGCGGTCACACCAGAATCCCCATACACAACGACAATATCGATGAGATCGTCGGCATCCTTCACGCAAAGGATCTCCTGAAATTTTTGGGTGAACCCCCCACTTCCGAGATTCCACTTGAAATCCTCAGAAAGCCCTATTTTGTGCCCGGAACCCAGATGATCAGTAAGCTGTTAAAAGATCTGAAAGAAAAAAAGAACCACTTGGCCATATTAACCGATGAATACGGGGGTACGGCCGGCATCATTACAATTGAAGATATTCTCGAGGAGATCGTCGGAGAAATCATGGACGAACATGATCCGGATAAACCCCTGCTTACTGCCATTGATGAGAAATCGATCCTCGTGGACGCGCGTCTGGAGGTGGAAAAATTGGAAGAACATCTCGACATACGGTTGCCGGCAGGGGACTTCGAGTCGGTAGGCGGTTTTGTAATCCACCTCTTGGGAAGGATTCCAGAGGCAAATGAAAAGGTTCCGTTTGAGAATTTTACAATCACCGTTCAAGAAGCTGATCAAAGAAAAATTGAAAAGATTCTCATCACCCGCAATCCTCCTTCCGTTTCCCCCGAAGAAGAAAAAGCACAGGATTGATCCCTTTTGTGTTTTTGAAATACGAATTGTTCAGGCAAAAAACGTACGGCCCGAACTTGAGCACGAAGTGGGGGTATATTTCTAACAAAAGACATGGGGGGCGGGCCCTATTTATGCCAAGGAATATTGTACGAAACAACTTTTTAACGAGGTTGTTAATACTGATTCAAAAAACCGTGAAGCCATGAATGACCAGGATAATTAAAGCATGCTGAATACGAAAAAGAAACGGGTCCCGCTTTCCGGCCGCGACATCTTGCTTGCCGTTCTTTCCGGGATTATGTTGACCGCGTCCTTCCCGCCGGGAAAGCTATCATTCCTTGCATGGTTTGCTTTAGTGCCGCTTCTAAAAAGCCTCGACAATAAATCCCCCTCCCCGGCCTTCAGGCTGGGGCTTATCACGGGCGTGGCCCATTATCTGACCCTGCTCTACTGGATTGTGGTAGTTCTCGGGCATTATGGAAATCTGAACATTGTTGTTAGCTTTGTCATGCTTATTCTCTTATGCCTCTACCTGGCCCTGTACCCCGCCATTTTTTCCAGCCTGACCACTTCTCTCCAAGGCTCTCGTCTTGACCTGATAATCATGGCAGGTTTCTGGGTGGGCCTTGAATATATCAGGTCCGAACTCTTAACGGGTTTCCCCTGGTGTTTTTTAGGATATACGCAATTCGAGCATCTGTATGTCATACAGATTGCAGACATCTGCGGTGTATACGGGCTTTCCTTTCTGATCATATTGTCAAACGGGATCATTTTCTGGCTTCTATTTATGCGCAATGAGAGGCGCAGCAATCTTCTCAAATGGCAAATAATTATTGCCGTCCTGATTGCGGGAAGTACGTTCTCATACTCTCACTACCG
Source organism: Desulfobacterales bacterium (assembly GCA_021107495.1). Classification (GTDB taxonomy): domain Bacteria; phylum Desulfobacterota; class DSM-4660; order Desulfatiglandales; family Desulfatiglandaceae; genus JAIOSR01. The sequence goes on from JAIOSR010000296.1 coordinate 2,289, forward strand.
TCTCTTTGAGGAACGCTCGGTAAAAAAGTCCGGGCAAAGCGTCAACACCGTAATTGTCCAGGGCAATATTGACCAGTCCATTAAATGGGACCCTGCCTGCCAGGAAAAGACCATGGAGTCATATATAAGACTCACCCGCACGGCCCGTGATTTCAGACCGGGCTTGATTGTATGGCCTGAAACGGCGCTCCCTTTTTTCTTTCAGGACAATGTCAAGTTCTCTCCGCGAGTCCTCTCCCTCGCGATGGAATCGAGCGCCTCCCTTGTCTTCGGCAGTCCCGCTTACAAGCGGGTTTCCGGGATGACCAGATACTATAACCGCGCCTACTTACTCACACCTGACGACCAGCCCATAAAATATTATGACAAGGTACACCTTGTGCCCTTTGGTGAATATGTTCCCCTCGGGAGGGTCCTCGCTTTTGTCAATCGCCTTGTGCCTGCGGCCGGTGATTTTGATGTGGGGGACAAGATTGCCCCCCTGAAACATGAAGGGATTTCCGCCGGTATCCTCATATGTTTTGAGGTTATCTTTCCGGAACTGGCCCGTGCACATGCGAGAAAAGGGGCTAACATACTTGTCAACCTCACTAACGATGCCTGGTTCGGCATGACAAGCGCGCCTTACCAGCATTTGAGCATGGCCGTATTCCGCTCCGTGGAAAACAGACTGCCGACCATCCGCTCCGCAAATACCGGTTTCAGCGCATTTATAAGCCCTCGGGGTGAGATCCTTGCACAAAGCGATCTGTTTACCGAAGCCGTTTTACAGGCCCCTGTTGACATATCCGGGTCTACCCTGTCGTTTTATACCCGTTACGGTGACCTTTTTGCTATTTTACTCCTTTTCATTTCATTTATTAAGCTTTTTCACTGCATGTGGCGCAGGAGGGGCAGGGATGTAACAGCTCGATAAGCCACGGCGTTAGTCCATAATGGCGGGGCCTTCCTTGTGGCGGGACGCCGCGGTCGTTATTCAAGAGATGTCTGCACAAATTCGAGTTCCCCAAATACTGAGCAGATACACCGGGATAGATGATACTACTTGAAATAATTTTATTATGGGTTAGAATTGAAGATCTCTTAAGGATTAAGGGGTATGACTCAAAAAGATGTTACATTTTTTTGACGAAAAACCACAGGAGGAACAAATGATGTACGAAGACCTTAAGGAAAAAATTGACCACATTATGAACCAGCTTGACAATCTAAGAGGTCATCTTTGACCTGGACAAAGAGGAAGAAGAGCTTGAAAAACTTGAAAAAATAATGTCCAAGGCCGATTTCTGGCAGAAGGACCAGGAGGAGATTTCCAGGTTAAATCAGAAGTGTGCATCATCGCGAGAAAAAATCGATCAATGGCAGAAGTTTTATCAGGAGACCGAAGACGCCAGAATCTTAGCTGAAATGGCCATCGAAGAAGATGACGTCCCTACCCTGAAAGAAGTTTCCGGGGATATAGCTCGTCTTGAAAAAGAGATCGAGGTCCTGGAATTTCAGTCACTGTTAAGTGATCCTGACGACAGACGAAACGTTATTGTGGCAATTAATGCCGGGGCAGGCGGAACAGAGGCCCAGGACTGGGTGGAAATGCTTTTCAGGATGTTCATGCGCTGGTGCGAAGACAGGGGAATGCAGTTCCAGGTCATCGACTATTTAGCAGGAGACGAGGCAGGCATCAAAAACGTTACCTTTACCGTGAACGGTCCCTATGCCTATGGACACCTGAAATCAGAACACGGCATCCACCGCATGGTCAGGATCTCGCCCTTTGATGCCACAGGGAGAAGACACACATCATTTGCCTCCGTGTCCGTGCTTCCGGAAGTGGATACGGATATTCAGATCGAAGTCGAAGAAAAGGACCTTCGCATTGACACCTATAAGGCCAGCGGTCCCGGAGGCCAGCATGTGAACAAGACCTGTTCCGCCGTCAGGATCACACATCTCACCACAGGTATAGTTGTCCAGTGTCAAAACGAAAAATCCCAGCATCGTAACAGGGAAATGGCCATGAAGGTGCTGAAGGCCAGGCTTTATGAACTCGAAAGATCAAAGCTGGATCAGAAAAAACAGGAGATGCATCAAACCCA
>JAIOSR010000363.1 GCA_021107495.1 Desulfobacterales bacterium
AAAGAGTCGCGACAGGGCGGGCCTTGACCCCTGGAATCCTTGGACCCTCTTCTCCAACCCGTCCTCCGTAGCAGGCAACTGCGGAGGGTGGACTAAATTGGAGAATAACCTTAACTTTTTCAGAAAAATGAAAAATACAGCCAAATTCTTTTTTCATAGCTGTTGAGTCCGACAGCGGGCAGGAGTGGATAAAATCGCCGGGCGATTTTAATGCTTGACATTCGAAAACCCGAGCAATAAAAAGATACTGACCGTTTAGTTTCTTTCTGACAAACATTTTCACACATGAAGATAAAGAGAAGAAATGAAGCGAAGCGAAGAAACGGAGAAAAAAATCATCCAGGCGGCCCTTGAGCTCTTTGTTCGCAAGGGCTATCACGGCACTTCCATTAATGACATCACCCAAAAAGTAGGTCTCACCAAGGGTGCGCTTTATTCCCATTTCAGCAGCAAGGGAGAACTTCTCCTTCGGATTATTGACGAATTTAAGACCCGTTTCATTGATGAAATGATGCGGACCGTCAATGAAAGCCAGGGTAACGCCCTTGAAAAACTTCATCGCATTATCAGCTTCAATTCCCAATTTGCCTTTAAAAATCAAGATCTTTGTGTCTTTCTAACCTTTCTGACAACTGAACTGAGCGCTGACGTGGATTTCGAGCTACCGCTAAAGGAAGTCTACCGGGAATATCAACAGTTTGTGAGCCGGTTAATCCAACAGGGAATCAATCAGGGCCTGTTCACGCAGGAACTTGACCCTGATCTTGTAGCGCTCACCTTCATGGCCCTGCATGACGGGGTATTGCATCAGTGGGTGCTGAATCGCAATAATATCGACGGTCAGCAATACATAAGCACATTTCGTAAAATTTTTCTTCACGGGTTTGTGAAACATTAGGGTGGATGTAGCAAAGTGAACCAACCATGTAACAGCTCAATAACTAGCGCCGTTAGTGCATAATGCCGGGCATGGCGAAGGCGTTTGTTATTCAAGAAATACTTTTTTAAATTCGAGTTCCTCCATATATTGAGAAAAGACCCGCACATGCAGGAGAGTTCTCCATGACTGACGTATACGAGAAATTGAGGGAAAGGCTCGACGACCTGTCCACGGGATATCCGGAGACGGAAAGCGGTGTGGAAATAAAAATTCTTAAAAGGCTGTTCAGCGAAAAGGACGCTGAATTGTTTTTGCGGCTCACGCCCCTTTTAGAGGCACCCGAGGATACTGCCAAAAGGCTGGGCCGTGACCCGGATAAGATAGCGGCACAATTGGAACAGATGGCAAAAAAGGGTTTACTGTTTCGACTCCGAAAGGGGGATACGGTACGATATTCCGCTGTCCCTTTTGTGGTGGGCATATGGGAGTTTAACCTCAACAGCCTGGACCGGGAATTTGTTCGCGACATGGATGAGTACTATGAAACCGCATTCGGCCGCACAATCCAATCATTCAAGACCCCTCTGATGCGGACCATTCCAATCAATCGTGAACTTGTAAACAAATGGCCGATAGCCCCTTACGAAGACGTCCTGGATATTCTGGATAGCCACGAAGTCATTGCCGTTGCCCCGTGTATCTGCCGAAAAGAAGCCCGGCTGAATGGCAAGGGCTGTGACAAACCCCTGGAAGCCTGCTTCATGTTCGGCTCCCATGCCAACTATTACGTGGAAAACGGTATGGGTCGCTTCATCACCAAAGAAGAAGCCAAAAAAATCGTCAAAAAAAATGATGAGGCCGGCCTGGTAATGCAGCCCTTTAACTCAAAGAAAATCGGGGGCATGTGCAGTTGCTGTGGTTGCTGTTGCGGAGTCCTCAATTCGTTAAAGATGCAGCCGTCTCCAGCGGCAGCGGTCCAGAGCAACTATTTTGCGGAAGTAGACGAGGATGAGTGTATAGGATGTGAAACATGCCTGGAGCGATGTCAGATGGACGCCATCGACATGGTGAATGAGAAGGCGGTAATCAATCGGGATAGATGCATTGGTTGCGGCCTGTGCGTTACTACCTGCACTACGGATGCCATGCGCCTTACTAAGAAACCTGATGCCCGGCTTTACCAGCCACCCGAAACCAGCGCCGAAACATTTGTGAGGCTCGCAACGGAACGAGGCAAAAACCTTATGCCCAGTTGATTTTCCTGGATTCACGCCGCAGTTTATCCCGAACTTAGTGCGGGGCGCGAATGACGAAAACGGGTGTTTCCTGACATTTTACGATCTTGTCAGTTTTTATATTTGCGTATTTTGTACTTGTCGAAGCGAAGTGTAGATCCCGTTATGGGGCACGCCTTCCCTCCGGCGGGCTTTTTCTTGCCCCGTTAAATGCCTTTGCTTTTTTATTTAACCGGGGTGCGGCTATATCAGATTTTACAGTATGGAGGATATTCATGAAAAAAGTCATCATAGCCAGCGCTGCAAGGACCCCTATCGGTACGTTCGGAGGTTCCTTAAAGAAAGTTAAACCAACAGAATTGATTATCACGGCCATGAAAGAAGTCTTGGGACGGGCCGGGCTGGAAAAGGAAAACCTGGACCAGGTAATCATAGGGAACTGCTTTGATCCCATCGATCAAAATGTTGCCAGGGTATCCTCCCTTATCATGGGCGTGCCCTACGAGGTCCCGGGTTATACAATAAACTGTGCCTGCGCATCGGCTTCCCAGGCCGTTATTACGGGCGCCAACGCCATTTTACAGGGACAGGCCGACATCGTCCTGGCCGGGGGTGTCGAATCCATGAGCAACGCTCCTTATATAATGGAAACGGCCCGGTGGGGACAGCGTCTGCGCCATGCCCAGGCCTATGACCTTGTGTGGAAATCCATGCAGGAATATCCGGTCGGCGGGGGCATGGGTCTGGCCGCGGAACGGCTTGCGGAAAAATATAACCTCAGCCGTGAAGAACAGGACGAATTAGCCTTGGCCAGTCACCAGCGCGCAATAAGGGCCATAAAAGAGGAAAGATTCAAAAGGGAAATCGTACCTGTAGTGGTCAAGCTCGGCAGAGGGAAAACAGCCGAGGTAAACACGGACGAGCACCCCAGGGAAGACGCAAGCATGGAGGGCCTGGGCAGGCTGGGACCGGCATTTAAGGAAGGTGGTTCCGTGACCGCGGGCAATGCCTCCGGGATCAACGACGGGGCGGCCGCGGTTATTATAATGAGTGATGAAAAGGCTGCCGAATTAGGCATAACCCCTATCGCCACCATCCGGGCATACAGCACGGTGGCCGTTGATCCCCATTTAGTGGGGATTGCTCCTGTCCCGGCCATTCACAAGGTTCTGGATACGACAGGATTGTCCCTTAATGACATACAGCTCTTTGAGATTAATGAGGCGTTTGCATCATATTATCTTTCAACTGAAAAGGACCTTGGTCTGAACCGGGAAATCACCAATGTAAACGGAAGTGGTATTTCTCTGGGTCACCCGGTCGGCTGCACCGGCTGCCGTATTTTAGTCACACTCATCTATGAAATGGAAAGACAGGGTTTGAACTTAGGTATTTCTTCGCTGTGCGCGGGAGGGGGTGTGGGTACGGCCATACTCGTTGAAAGGTAAAACAAAAAAATGGAATTATGCTGAAAGTCAACAACATAGAAGTCGTCTACAATGATGTCATCCTGGTACTGAAAGGTATCTCCCTGGAGGTGCCCGATGGCTCGGTCGTGGCCCTTTTAGGGGCCAACGGCGCCGGTAAAACCACCACTCTAAAGGCCATCTCCGGTATTCTGGATTCCGAAAACGGGGAACTGGAAGACGGTCAAATCGAGTTTATGGGAAAACCCATTCACCGATTGGATCCTGACAAAATTGTCAAAATAGGCATTACAATGGTCCCCGAAGGGCGCAGGGTATTCGAAGACCTGAACGTAATAGAAAACATAATGATAGGTGCCCACACAAGACCGGACAGGAGGCAGGTAAAACGAGATATTGAGATGATCTTCGGCTATTTTCCGGTACTGGCAGGCAGAAAAAACCAGCTTGCCATATTCCTTTCCGGCGGAGAACAGCAGATGCTCGTAATCGGCAGGGCCCTCATATCCAATCCAAAACTGATGATGCTGGATGAACCTTCACTGGGGCTTGCCCCCATATTAGTCAAGGAAATCTTCGGCATGCTCAGGGTAATCAATGACAAACAAAATACGGGCATCCTGCTTGTTGAACAAAACGCTCGAGTAGCGCTCAACTTCGCCAAATACGGTTATATCATGGAGAACGGCAAAATTGTTCTGGACGGCCCTACCGATCTTCTGATTGAGAATGAAGATGTCAAGGAATTTTATCTGGGCGTGACCGATGAAATGGAAAAAAAGAGTTACGCCGAGGTCAAGCATTACAAACGACGCAAACGGTGGCTCTCATAAAGGAACTCAGTCTCAATGGACTTATTGGAGATCAGGCAGTTGTCTTTGAATTTCGGCGGTATTGTAGCGCTTAGGAACGTGCACATGACCGTAAAAAAGGGACAGATCCACGCCATCATCGGTCCCAACGGCGCGGGCAAGACATCTCTTTTCAACTGCCTGAGCGGAGTGTATGTTCCTACCGAAGGTGACATCCTTTTTGAAGGCAAAAGTATTATCGGCTTGAAGCCTCATAAAATTGCCAGGTTGGGAATAGCCCGTACCTTTCAGAACATCGAACTCTTTGCCAATATGAATGTTATCGATAACCTGCTCCTGGGTCGCCATATCCACATGGATTCGGGTCCTTTCAGCGGTTCTTTTTTTTACGGCAAGGCACTCAGGGAAGAGGTGGGAAATCGCCTGAAAGTAGAAGAAATCATCGACTTTTTGGAAATCGAAAAGGTCAGAAAGCAATTAGTGGGCTCTTTGCCCTACGGCATTCAGAAAAGAGTTGAATTGGGCCGGGCCCTGACCATGGATCCAAAAATTCTTCTTTTGGATGAACCTGCGGCAGGAATGAACGTGGAGGAGACAGAAGACATTGCCCGGTTTGTCCTGGATATCAACGAGGAATTGGGGATGACCATTATCCTGGTAGAACACGACATGGGCGTGGTCATGGATATTGTCGATGAGATCACAGTGCTTGACTTCGGTTCCAAAATTGCAGGCGGGAATCCCCGGGAAATCCAGGCAAACCAGAAAGTCATCGAGGCATACTTAGGGCAGGAAGATTAGAAGATGAAAGAAGATACCATCCCGAAACTGTTCTTAAGGAACACGAATCTTTACCGGAATAAGGTAGCTCTGAGGGAAAAGGACTTGGGCATCTGGCAGAGCGCCACATGGAATGATTACTGGA
>JAIOSR010000269.1 GCA_021107495.1 Desulfobacterales bacterium
GAAATGCTTTTCTTTTTAAGCAGTTCTTTGCTTCTTGTGAGCTCTGAGAAGGCATTTTCATAATTTTCCTTTGCCTCCGCAAGGTTGGCCTCTGCACTCTTGAGTTCAAGTAACAGAGGTTTCCGTTCCACCCTGACCAGCACATCTCCCTTTTTAATCTTCTGCCCCTTTGTCACGGGAAAGTGTGTTACAAGGCCTTCAATCTCCGGGGCCACAATGCTTCTTCTATTTGGCATGGCCGTTCCGATAAGGCTGATTACAGGCCTCACTTTCTTTTGAGCCACTATCTCCACCCTCACGGGCGAGGCATCTCTTTTGGCACTCTGACCCATGACTTCGGAAAATGGAAAAAAGCCGGCAATCAAAATAGAGAGCACGAAAAAGATATGGAAACGACAAAAAATATTGCATGAGAAATAGTGCTTTTTCATAATCCTTTACCTGTCACTTTTTTCTAACAAGAATTACCGTACAGAGCATAATATCGTTTAAAATCCCCCCTGGCCCCCCTTTAGAAAAGGGGGGAAGTTTTTAAGGTCCTCCTTTTCCAAAGGGGAGATACTCTAATGTACCCCTTTTTTAAAGGGGAAATGCTCTAATGCCCCCTTTTCCAAAGGGGAAATACCCTAATGCCCCCTTTTCCAAAGGGGCAATACCCTAATGCCCCCTTTTCCAAAGGGGAAATACTCAAACGTCCCCCTTTTTTAAAGGGGGATTGAGGGGGATTTGTTGGAAGAAGTTTATTCAAATGTAAACGGTTAAATCATCACCATAAATATAAACCCTAGCTCATAGTAATCCGTCTGTTCCAAGACATCAGGTTATTCCCTGCCGACTGCGAGCCCTCACCACAAAATCCGGCAGGATAAACCCCAGGCCGCATTAATCGATTACTATGAGAACTGGCTCAAAAGGTTTCAACTCAGACAGGCCTTAGCAAAACCAAAAAAGAGTGGGGCAGGCTTTTCCATCCTTGACTTCAATTCTGGATGCGCCTGGGTGGCGACAAAATATTTTAGCCCGGGTAATTCAATAAACTCCACCAGCCTGCCGTCACGGGACGTACCGGAAAAGACCATTCCATTGTCCGTGATAACTGAATGATATTCAGGATTTACCTCATAACGGTGCCGATGTCTCTCTGAGGCCTCTTCAATACCATAAAGGGATCGGACCATGGTCCCTTCCTTAAGAACAGCGGAGTAGGCCCCTAATCGCATGGTTCCTCCCTTATCGCTGATCTCCTTTTGTTCGGGAAGGATATCTATAACCGGGTGAGGTGTATCCGGATTCATTTCCGTAGAATTTGCTCCATCCAACTTGCAGACATTCCTTGCGAATTCGATAACCGCCAACTGAAGACCCAGGCAAAGACCCAAAAAAGGAATATTTTGCTCTCTGGCCAGACGGATTATCTTTATCTTACCCTCTGTGCCCCTGACCCCGAATCCGCCCGGGATTACAATGCCCTGTATATCATCCATAAAAGAGGTGTCTTCCAGGTCGGTCGTCTCCACCCATTTTACGTTGATCTTACAACCCAGATTGGCCGAGCAATGATTAAAAGACTCAATTATGGAGGCATAGGAGTCCTCCAGCTTTGTGTACTTCCCGCACATTGCCACGGTTATTTCACTTTTTGGATTCCTGATATTGCTCACCAGTTCTTTCCATTTCCTCAGATCGGGCGGGCTGTAGATATTGAGTTTTTTATGAATAATTTCAGGCAGACCTTCCTTCTCGAAAATGACCGGGATTTCATAGATGTCTTCCACGTCCAACCCGGTAATGACCGCATTTGAATGGACATCGCAGAAATTGGAAATCTTTGCCTTGATCTCCTTTGTCAGAAACTCGGAGCATCGTCCGATGATGATATCCGGGAAAATGCCCCTTTGTTTAAGAAGGTTTACACTTTGCTGGGTGGGTTTGGATTTCTGTTCACCAACGCCATAGGGAATCGGGACGTATGTCAGATGAATATAAAGGATGTTCTCCCTGCCCGCGTCCTCTTTCATCTGACGCATGGACTCTAAAAAAAGCTCATTTTCAATATCACCCACGGTTCCACCGATTTCCACAAACAAAAGGTCCGCGCTCTCTTCCCGAGAGACTTCAAAAATATGCTCCTTTATGACATCCGTTACATGGGGGATATATTGAACGGTTTTTCCCAGATAATCTCCCTTCCTTTCCTTTTTCCTCACCATGTCGAATACCTTGCCCATGGTCAGGTTCCATTTGGATTTACAAGTCACTCCCAAAAAGCGCTCATAGTGACCAAAATCCATATCCACCTCTCCCCCGTCATCAAGCACAAAGACCTCACCGTGCTCAAATGGGTTCATGGTGCCCGGATCCACGTTGAGATACCCGTCACATTTTATGGGAATGATCTTTAGTCTCGAGGAAAGAAGGTGGCCGATTGAGGCGGCAGCAATCCCTTTTCCAAGTCCGGAAAGGACGCCGCCGGTTACGATGATGTATTTAGTGGGCATTTCGAATGAGTATTCCACTATTGAAGGGTTAAAGTCATGAATCCGCAA
>JAIOSR010000194.1 GCA_021107495.1 Desulfobacterales bacterium
ACAGCAAGGTTATGCGGCTCTTTGAAAAGAGTTCCGCATGCCTCGACTCCCATCGCCCTTTAAACACCGTTTTTCAGAAATCAGAAGTCTTTCTCCGTTGCCAGGCAAAGCCTTTCCGCCCCTGCCGCCTTTGCGATATCCATAATTTTCACCGCCTTATTGAGAATCACGGCCCGGTCGGCCCTGACAACAACCAGCTTGTCTGTACGGTGTTTTATCATTTCCCTGAGCCTGTCAAAAAGCCCGGCGTAAGAGAACTCCCGGGTTCCAAGAAAGGCCCTCCCCTGTTTGTCCACATAGATGGTAATGACCTCCTCCGTCTGTGGGGCCGAGGCTTTAGCCTGGGGCAGCTTGATCTTTATCCCTTCTTCAACCATAAAATTGGCTGTAAGTAGAAAATAGATCAAAAGTAGAAAAACAATATCTATAAGGGATGTCAATGGCATCTGTATCTGTATCCGGTTTTTTCGTCTGTGGTAAACAAGCATAACAGCCCCTTTCAGGATCGCCCCCCTAAAGCCTTGATAAAGGATACTGTCCCGTCCTGGAGTTGTGCCTCGTATTTATCTACACGCGCAACCAGGTAACTGTGTGCTACTATAGTAGGAAGCGCAACGGCCAAACCCAGGGCAGTGGTCAGCATGGCCTCCCAGATACCCCCTGCAAGGACCGCGGCGTTGACCTTTCCGCCCATCTGCTGGATTACCATGAATGCCTTGATCATGCCGAGGACCGTTCCCAAAAGTCCTAATAAAGGCGCTATATTTCCAATAGTGGCCAGGGCCTGGAGATAGTGTAAAAGGCCCCTTACCTCTTCATCCGTGGCATGGACAAGCACCGTCTCCAGGGTTTCCCGGTCCTGATCTTTGACCTCCATGGCGTTAGCCAGGATTCGTCCCATGGGCGTATTGCTCGTTCCGGCCAACTCGTATGCCTGCTGATCCTCGCCGTTTTTCACGTGCCTGGCGATTTTTTTCACCAACCCATTGCCCCCGATCCGCAAACGCGCAAAACGGATCAGCCGCTCAAGAAAGATGGCTAAAGCCAGTACTGAGCACAGAAAAATAGGCCCTACTAAAATGCCACCTTTCGAAAGAAAATCAATCATGTTGTTCTCCTCTCACTTTCTCGCTTTCTCACCTGCTCGCTTGTACACCCTCCCACTCCTCAATGTCGGGTTTCCCGTCAAAATTCAGGTCCCTCGAACGCTTTATCAGTGCCTCTGACTCGTCATACTCCTCCCACAAATCAGCCTTGCCGTCACCGTTCGTGTCTTCCTCCACGCGCACCAATCTCCCCTTATTATAATGGTACCTTATCTCAATACGGCCGTCTCCGGTACTGTCTTTTTCTGCCCGAACGGCCTCTTCGGCATTATCGTAAAACCAGGTAATGTCCGGGCCATCACCATGTTCAAGCCTTTCCCGGCTCTTGATCAATTTCCCATCGGAATTGTAGAATTCTTTTAAGTCAAACGTCCCATCACCATTTTCATCAATTTCTTTGAGCCTCAAGGTACTTTTTTTATAAAAATATCTACCATCCGGATTTCCATCTCCATCCGCATCCATCTCCATAACCGTTGACCATTGGGGCCTGTCAAACCATTGTGTCGTCTCAAAGCGGCCGTCATTGTCTCTGTCCCTGATAAGCCTGTACTTTTTATCCTTTTTAAAGAAAATCTTCAGGCTGATTCTTCCGTTTCCCTCTTCGTCTTTCTCGACCCTTGAAAGCCGTCCATCTCGATAATACTCCCACGTATCGATCTTCCCGTTTAGGTCAATGTCGCTCTCTGCCCTCACCTTCTCTCCTTTGGCATTGAAATATATCTTTGCATCCGGCTTGCCGTCTGCATTACTGTCCTGGGTCTGGACATAGGGTGTGCCCTTCTTGAAAAGAGTTACGATTTCCTTGAATCCATCACCATCTGCGTCATGAACCACCTTGACCAGATAACCGTCATTGTAAGTCCTGATCCTGTCAATCCGTCCCGTAGACCGGGTGTCTTCTTCAGTCCTGTCGAGTAGACCCCTGGCATCAAAATGGGAGAAGAAATCTTTTTTTCCGTCAAAATTGGTATCTTTTGCCTGATACAAAGGTTTACCCGCCTTATAACGGGTCATAATATCGAAGAGCCCATCACCGTTTCTATCTTCCTGCTGTTCATAAGGCTGGTCATCCTTAAACCTGGTGATGATCTCAAACCTGCCGTCTTTATCGCTGTCCTTCTTCTGCTCGAAAAGAGATCCTTTTCTGTAAATACGTACCACTTCCATATGTCCATCATTGTCCAGATCATGGCGGCTTTCTTCAGGAAGGCCCTCTGAATCATAGAAAGTGATCCTTTCGTATCGGCCGTCTCCGTTATCATCAATGTGTCTCTCAACGGGTTTATCATCCCGGTAGGTTTGCAGGACATTTATCTTGCCGTCACCATTCGTGTCTTTTGTTAAAGATGACAGCCGTCCCTCCTTAAAGTAAGAAATGCTGTCAAACAGACCGTCTCCTGTATTGTCTTTGCGGATCTTCAAAGGACATTCCTGCTGATCAAAGTCAATTATTAGATTTACACGGCCTGTTTCGGTTGAGGCCCTTTCACAGCGGGTCCTTTTTCCATCTTCAAAATAATTCCACTGATCAATCTTCCTGTTGTGATTCGAGTCACTCTCGACTCTTATGACCTGTTCATGAGCGTAGTATTGGAACAGGTCCATAACGCCGTCTGCATTGCTGTCGATCTTCAATCTGATGATCTTGCCATGCTCATTAAGGTGGGCTATCCGGTCTGTCTTTCCATCCTTGTTGGTATCCTGTCGTACCACGTTTTCCATGGCAGATGCCGGGCCGTGCCACATAAAAACAGAAAAAACCAGGAGGATAAATAAAGGAACAATACTGTTCACAAAATTATCCCGTATACGATTGCAGGGCAGGCCACCTCGCAAGCCTTTCAGGCCGGCCCGCCTGTGCGTAGCACGCAGACAGGCACATTGACAGACCCTACGATGTTTTATTACACATTTTTGTAAAATAGCCATAGACCAGGCTTCCGATTATAATGGTGCCCGCAGCATACAAAGTGACCATGGGATGACCTTTTATGCAGAAAACGATGATCCAGAGGTTGCCAAGGATAAAAAGGATCGGCGTTATCGGGTACCCAACGGTCTTGTACGGACGTTCCACCAAGGGTTTTTTCAGGCGCAACACCATCATCCCTGCCACCGTGAGCATGGCAAACAGAGAGAGGGTGAATCCAATATATAGAAGGAGCTTGTCAAATGAGGAGGTAAAGACCATGCCGATGGCAATTGCTGACTGCAACAAAATAGACGCGCAAGGAGTTTTACGGGCCTTGCTCACCCGCGCGAACAAATTAACGAACGTTTCATCCTTTGCCATTGCATAATAAACCCTGGGTCCGGCCATGATCATTGCGCTGATAACAGACAGCAGACACAGTGTAACCGCCAATGAAAAAACTCTTCCCACATGACCCCCGAACAATGAGATCGCGGATTTGGCCCCTACCTCCAGTACCCCGATCATTTCGTTCATGGGAAGGGCATATATAAAGGTCATGTTCAATAACAGATAAAGCGCTACTACAATGAGCGTACCTGTGATCAGAGCAAAGGGTATACTCCTTTCCGGGTCTTTAATCTCTCCTCCTAAATACGCAGCCGCGTTCCACCCGCTGTAAGCGAAGGATATAAAAATAAGCGAAGTGGCAAAGCTCTCTGAAAAAATGAGGCCGGAACTGAATCCGGATCCAAAATTCTCAAAAGAGCCGGTACCAAAAGCCATTCCCGCAATAATGAAGGCCAGGATCACCGCGATCTTGAATATGGTCAGCACATTCTGCACCCGGCTGCCGAAATGAAGGCTGTAGCTGTGAATTAGAGAAAAGATCAGAATGATCCCAGCGGCAAGTATGGTGACCGGTGAAAAGGAAATAACTCCTGCATCAAAAAAGGGGATATCGGGCTTTTGTGTTAGGTCGTCCGGAAAACTCCGAAAAAAATACCCGGCAAATGCGATAGAGGCCGCTGCAATAGGGGCGGAAAACCCCACGATCAAAGATATCCATCCCGACAGGAAGGCCATCCATTTGCCAAGGCTTTCCTTTAGAAATACATATTCCCCACCCGCCCTCGGAAACATGGCCCCTAATTCTCCATAGCAAAGGGCCCCGGACAGGGCAAATACTCCACCTATGATCCAGCAAATGAGCATGGCGAGAGGGTCCCGAACCGCCTCCATAATAAAGCCGGAAGTGGTGAATATTCCCGTCCCTATCATATTGGCAATCACCAGAATCGTTGCGGAACCAGGGCCAAGCCCTCTTTTCAAATCATGATCATTTGTCATCACGTGCTTCGGCCCTGCCATATCCATATCAGTTGTTGATATGTTGGCCTTAGATGATTGATTCAAAACCCCGTCTATCAGTGTTTAAATGCCTTCTTGGCGGACAGACAGGGTCCTATATAGATCAATCCCAGGTACTTTTCACGGTAACTTTCCGCCGCTTGCACGAGCCCGTCGAGGGTTGTCCTGATCAGGTGCTCACTTCCCGTGTATCCGGCCTTATAGACGAGACATGCCGGAGTCCCGCCCGCGTACCATTTTTTAAAAAGCGGCACGAGATCCGGGAGATCCTTGAGGCCCATAAAAACGCACAGGGTTTCACCTTTCTTAGCCAGTGCTTCAAGCATGGCACTGTTTTTCTTCAGCTCCTGAGGCGTCGACAGTATGATCGATCCGTTACATCCGATATGTCTTTTCAAAAGCGCATTTGCAACATTAAACGAACTGAGCCCGGGAATAATTTCTATGATACTGTCGTTAAAAGATTCTTTCATATAGCCTGAACCGCTCCAGATGGTGGGATCCCCGTAATCAAGGATTGCGACGGTTTTTTTCTTATTTAATGCGGCCTTGATGATACCGACCGCGTGGGCTCGCTTTTCCTCGAGGAGTTTATTCAATTCAGTCTCAGAAAGTCCGGGGTTCTCTCTCTTTAAGGCGTAAGGTCCGAACTCGTACAGATCGAAAAGGATCGGTTTTTCTCCCATGTATTTTGCAAAATTTTTCCTGATATCCGGAGGGCAGACGAAGACATCGGCCTTTGCCATATATGAAATAGCCTCCACGCTGATCAGGTTCGTGTCCCCGCTGCCGGTTCCGATCACATAAAGCCTCGGTTCCTGCCGAATAGAAATAACCTCTATTTTTTCGACCGACTTCACATCCCGGTCTGACATGAGATCATCCGGCGCGACCAGAAAAAATTTCCCTAATTCGTCTATGGGTTGGCCCTTAAGCCTGTCCGCAATGAAAAGACGATCCCCCGCGGGATTGAGAAAAATCTCTCCATAGGAAAAAAGGCTGCGGTAGCCGTCAGGGGCCGAAACCATGAATACTTTCGTCAGATCGGGCTTTATGCCGGCGTCCTCGAGAATTCTCTTAACATAGGTTCCTTCGAACTTGTCAAACCCGTGAAACCCTTTTCCCTCTCCCAAATGCTTGACAGTCATCTTCATTCGAGGATAAGGCGACAGATCCTTTAAGGTCAAAGTCCTGTCCACCGAACCCGTTACCGTGAATTGGGGAGAAAACAGTTTTTTCATGCTTTTTGTGGGCATTTCCGGGTTCAAATCCACAACTTCTATGGATGTAATTTCATCCAAAGAACGGTCCGCATATGTATCATGGCTTACCACGAGTTTCGGAAACCCGATTTTCCGATGAAGCTGGTCCATTCGGGGTTTGTATTCTTCCGGGCTGTGACAGCGCTTGCAATCCTTGCGCGGCATAATCGGAACGGCCGAGGTGGCCACTATAATCCCGCCCGGGTTCCTGTAAAACACTTCCCCCCAGGAAATGGCGACCTGTTTGCCCTGTCTGTTTCGCACCAGAATGGCTAAGTCCACCTTTTTTTTAAACGCCGTCTCTTCTTTTTCAATCGAGGCAAGCTCGAGCAAAGTCCGTAAAGGGACACCCCTGTAATAAAACACACCACGGTAGTCACCGGCCTCTGTCACTTCGTTCAGTTGAACCCTGATAGACTGGCACCTTTCCAGATCCTCGACTGTCAGATTAAGCGGTTGTTTGACCAAACCGGTAATACTTAAACAGGATGGTGATTTGGCGAAAGATTCCCCAGCAAAAAAGATGAGTAACAATAGAATCGGAAATACAAATTTTGTTTTCATATAAACTCCATAAATATTTTAAGCTAAATGAGCTAAATTCCAATTAAGACGCCATAGGCAGTCAACCCTCAGCTGAGGAATTTAAAAATATCATGCTGAGGGCTGATTGCTGAATGCTGACAGCTTCACAATTGAGTGTTTTGTACTCAATTGTGTTAATATTTTACTGTAAGCCCAAGCCAGAAGCTTCGCCCCGCGGCCGGATATCCGGTTTCCGGCTCGTAGTTTTTGTCAAATATATTGTCTACCGCCAGATAAGCCTCAAAGTGCTTCATAAAGGCCTGGGAAATCTTCCCGCCAAAGAAAGTATAACTTTCGTCTTCAAGCACCGGGTCATTGGGATCTTGCGGAGTCGGCAGTTGAGAATAGGCTTTTCCCACCCTGACCATATTGAAATCGAGACGTGTCCTCACATGAGGGACTGTATATTGTATCCTTGCATTAACAATGTTTTTCGGAGCACCGGTCACCTTTTCCGTTACCGCGCCCCGGCTCTTGTCCCTGGCCTTGTTATACGTATAACCCACCTTCAGAAGCAGGTCCTTTATGGGGGTCAATTCCGCATTGAACTCAAAGCCTGTCATCTTGACACTGGCATAGTTCTGGAAAGTCCCCGCAACGCCTGGTGCATCGCGACTTATCCGGTCTGAAATGTCATGATGAAAAGGGGCCAGTTCAAGCTTTAAGATATCACCGAATGACCTGGATGCCCCGATGGTATAATTCACGCTCTTTTCTGCATTCAAATCCGTGTTTCCAGACCTTGTAGAATAGAGCTGGCCTAAGGTTGGGAAGCGGGTTTTTTGAGCCACGGAGCCGAATATCCTGGTTGAGTCCGGAAAAATATAGCTCGCACCTAACATGGGATTGACATCGTTCTGACTATCCGGGGTATCCAGTTTATTTTGCCTTACAAAAACACCTCCTCCACCCGTAATATTCCTTTCAGCCCTGTCCACCTCAAACCAGTCATAACTGGCACCCGCAACAATCGAGAGATTATTGACATAAGTAAAGGTATTCTCTAAGGCCACGGAGCCTGTGTAGGAAAATGATTCCGCATAAGGGAGGTATTCATCGTCCCTTTCTTCGTGAGAATCCCCTTTGTAATGAACTGCCAGTTTCAGGATATCCCATTCCACGGGCGTATAATCGGCGAACAGCATCCCGCCCATTACAAAGTCCTTGTAACGGCTGTCCGCGATCTGTCTTACATAGGTCTCGTCCCAGTAAGACACATAGTCGTCCACGTGATTATGGTAAAAAAACTTGCCCTTAAGGGTCAGTTGATCCACCACCTTCTGCCTGCCGCTCAGATCAACACCCCAGTCGTCGTACTTTTCCATTC
>JAIOSR010000401.1 GCA_021107495.1 Desulfobacterales bacterium
CCTTGGACTCAAAGTAACGCCTCATCAGGTCGGAGAAAAGGAACCGCCTGCACTGGCCGACCCGAATCAACCGGCAGAGTGTGGGACCACATGAGTATATACTCACCTGGTTTTCTTCTATGGGGACAAATTCCTCCTTCTTGCGGGTCAGGGTGTTATATATGCGGAGACCGGTTTTTTTCTTAGCCACGAACAGAGGCGTGCTCAGGTATCTCTCGCCCCCGTCCGGCAGGATGACGACGATTCGACCTTCCCTCATCTCCCCGGCAACCTTGAGGGCCGCCGCCATGGCCGCCCCGGAGCTCATCCCAACGAAAATGCCCTCTTCTTTGGCAAGCAGACGCGACGTCTCATATGCCTCTTCATCATCTATCTGTATAATCCTGCCTAAGCGTTCTTTTTGGAATATACCCGGCTGATAAGATTCCTTCATGTTTTTTAGGCCCTGGATTTTATGGCCGAGGTAAGGTTCGACACCCACGATTTCAACCTCGGGGTTGAGTTCCGCAAACCTTCTTGTCAGACCCATTAAGGTGCCGGTGGTACCCATGGTGGCGACAATCGCATTAAGGTTGTGCTTTGTCTGTCCCCATATCTCCATTGCCGTGCCGTCATAGTGGGCTTTCCAGTTTGCCTCGTTATTGAACTGATCGGCAAGCCAGTATTTTTCAGGCTCTTCTCTTATCAGTTGGTAGACATATTCAATGGCCCCGTCGGTTCCTAAGTGGGAAGGAGTAAATTGTATGTCCGCGCCCATGGCCTTCAGGATTTTGACCCGCTCTTCGCTCACCGATTCCGACATGGTAAGAAGGATCCTGTAGCCCTTTACAGCAGCCACAAGCGCAAGACCGATCCCGGTATTTCCGCTCGTGGCCTCAAGTATAATTCTGTCCTTTGTCAGATCTCCCTTTTTTTCGGCATCTTCAATCATGTAGAGGGCGGGCCTGTCCTTTATGGAGCCGCCGGGATTAAAGGACTCGAGCTTGGCCAGAATCTCCACCCCTTTGTTCGGATTGAGCTTGTTTATTGGGGCCACGGGGGTATTGCCGATCTGATCCAGTATATTGTTGTATTCTCCACTCATTCGTTTGTGCTCCAATGCGGGGCTTTAAGAGATGCTAAGAGGATAAATCCTTGCAATGTTGAATCATATAAAAACCCATCACAATTTGCAACGGGAATGACAGGGAACGGCTTGACCAAAAACCTTAATCCTGATAATTTGTAACTCAGGTTCAACGTTCAGAGGTTCAACGTTCAACCCCGCCCTCCCCGTCCCGAGACCGGGACGGGATCGGGAGGTGCGACGTAACGTGCACTTAAAAACGGTTCTTCTTAACACTATGCCCAGGGATTTTATGAAAAGTACTCCTAAACCAGGTCTGGGCCAGGGGTTAGATTCATAAAAAACAGGTTCGATTCTAAACCAAATGCATAGTTCATCCAGTTCTTGCAGAATACCAGATGCTATTGTGCACAAATCCGGAGCGAATTCTTTGTTTCACAGGAGATACGAAGAAAACAGCAAAGCGATTAACCGTGTACCGTGTACCTGACGACCTGATTTACTATCGAAAAAAGCATAGGTATAAATCACATATATCATAGGGGGTCAAATGAAAATTTTAGTCACGGGCGGGGCCGGGTTTATCGGGTCCAATGTGGTAGACGGCTATATAAAGGCCGGCCACGAGGTTCTTGTTGTTGACAACCTCTCCAGCGGCAGGCGATCCAACGTCAATCCTGAGGCGAGATTCTATGAGATGGATATTCGTTCCGGGGAGATCGACGGATTGATAAAAAAGGAAAGGCCCGATGTCCTGAATCACCACGCCGCGCAGATCAGTGTACCGGCCTCGGTGTCTGATCCCCTGTTGGATGCGGACATCAATATCAAAGGACTGTTGAACCTCTTAGAGAGTGCTTCAAGACACGAGGTCAAAAAAGTTATTTTTATTTCATCCGGGGGCGCCATTTACGGGGAGGCATCCGAATATCCCACGTCAGAGACGTATCAGCCCATACCCCTTTCTCCTTATGCTGTTGCCAAGTATTCCTCAGAGCACTACCTGGCCTATTACAAGCACCAGTACGGGTTGAATTATACGACCCTTCGCTATGCCAATATCTACGGTCCACGGCAGATAGCACATGGCGAGGCAGGTGTGGTGGCCATTTTCATGGATAATCTCATAAAAGGGGCGCAGTCGATATTATACCATTTTCCTGATGATGATGGGGGAATGGTCCGCGATTACTGTTTTGTGGGAGACGTGGTAAAGGCCAATCTGACCGCCCTTACCAAAGGCATCGGGGACTTTTTTAACATCGGGACAGGGAAGGAGACAAAAACCCTTGAGCTTTATAATGTTATTTTTAAGGCTTTCAAGCGCTTCAGACATGACGTCCCCGAAAACCTTTCCGTGCCTGTCAGTAAACCGGCGCGACCGGGTGATTTGACCTTGAGCTGTCTGGTTGTTGAAAAGGCTCTCGGCTCCTTGGGATGGTCCCCTGAAACCGATCTCGATAAAGGGATCGAAAAAACATTGAAGTGGCGACTGGATCGGTCCGAATAAATCTTTTTTCCGTTTTTTTTGGGCGTCTCTTGACATTTGATGAGCGGTTATTAACTTCTCTTTGTTAAGCAAAATCTTAGAAAAA
>JAIOSR010000515.1 GCA_021107495.1 Desulfobacterales bacterium
AAAACAACCCCTGGATAAAAAGATTAAAACTCAAGATCACACCTCCTGATTTGAAGGACAATACCGCCGATGTGGACCGCCTGGTAAAGGTTATCAAAAAGGCTCTTTCCACTGAATCCGTAAGCGTCGAATTTAAGCTTGTTCAACGACTCTCAAGGACCATGAGGGATTGCGATTACAATGTCTGCGCCATTCTTTTTGAAGGCCCGAACGGCTGGCATCTGATAGACATTGTCCCCTCACGGGATGGGGAAAGCATCTATGGCCTTGCCGTGGACCTGGGGAGTTCCACGGTCGTTATCCGGCTACTGGATCTCATAAGCCTGAAGACCAAGGATGAGATATCCTTTCTCAATCCACAAATAGAAATCGGGACAGACATACTGACCCGGATACACTTTGCAGCACAGGAGGGTGGATTAGCCAAGCTGCAGGGTCTTATAATCGAGAGGCTGAATCACAAGATTGATCAATTGGCGCAAAAAAACGGAATCAGCGCTGCTTCCATAGTGGGGATGTCCGTGGCCGGGAATACCACAATGACGCACCTTTTCTTAGGTCTTGATCCTTACTGGCTTTGCCGCGAGCCCTACATCCCTGTGATAAACAAATCTGACCCTATTAAGTCCGCGGAACTCGGTCTGATAATCAACCCGGTCGCTCCGGTCCTGGTCTTTCCCAATGTAGGAAGCTATTTTGGCGGCGACCTTATTGCAGGGATCCTGGCTTCAGGCATGACACAAAGCAGTGAAACGTCGTTCCTGGTTGATGTCGGAACAAATGCCGAGGTGGTAATTGGTAACAACGACTGGCTCATGGCCTGTGCAGGGGCCGCAGGACCGGCCTTGGAGGGAGGTGTCGCTGACATGGGTATGATGGCGGGACCCGGCGCCATTGACAAGATAGAAATTGATCCTTCTTCATCAGAATTCAAGATAAGGACCATCGAGAATCAGCCCCCGGTCGGGGTATGCGGGTCCGGTCTGATAGACCTTGTGGCCCAACTTTTTTTGGCCGGCATGATTGATTTAAGGGGCAAGTATGTGGCCGCAAGATGCGGGGACAGACTAATTGAGATAGACGAGATAAAACAACTGATCATTGTTCCCGCCAAAGATTCGGCTCAAGGCCAGGCCTTGACCCTCGGACAAACGGATATAGACGGGCTGATGCGTTCAAAGGCGGCCATGTACACCATTCTGACCACCATAGCTAATACCGTAAATATCCCGTTAAGCAAAATAACCCGGTTTTATGTGGCCGGGACCTTCGGTTCATACATTGATCCTAAATCGGCCATCACAATAGGCATGATCCCGGATCTCCCATTGGAAACCTACGTCCCCCTGGGAAACACTTCTCTTGAAGGCGCCGGCATGGCCCTTGTGTCGTCTCAGGCTAAAGAAGAGATGTTTCGTATTCGCGACCGGGTAACCTATCTTGAACTCAATGTAAACCAGGAATTCATGAATCTTTTCAGCGCTGCAAAATTTATCCCGCACACGGACAGGTCACTTTTTCCTTCTGTAAAGGATAGGCCGTATTGACAATTGCCTTCAGAACTCGTTAAGATGTCTGGAAAATCTTAATAGGCGGTAAAAACCATGGAAACTATCTCTGAAAAGAAAAAGAGGAAAAAAACAAAATTTTGGATTCCGGCCATCCTCCTTGTCCTGGTCATGTTCGTGCTCGTTGTAATGTTCATCAACGCCAAAAAACCAGACCGGATCACCCTCGGAAAGCTGGACAGTCATGTCAAAGGCGCGGCCTTTATAAAGACTAATCAGGTCCTTATTGAACAAATGTATAGCAACTGGCTGCCCAATGACATTTTCTGGCCCACTGTCTTTTTGGATAACATGCCCAATTTCCAGATGGGGCAACTGGAGGTCGTCCGCTATAACGTCAGGGTCCTGAGGGACAACCTCTCCCGCATGCGAACCACTGATAAACTTGATCCCTCGGCAGAAGGGGCCTTTACAGGGCTTGCAAACGATCCTTACAAGTGGTGGTTTCCGTCTGCGGAAAACAAATGGAAAATGGCCCACAAGAACTTAGGGATTTTCTATCAAGATCTTTTAGAAGGTAAATCCCATTTTTATCCCAGGGCCGACAACCTGGTGGAACTCCTGAAGCAGTATGCCTCCCTCATGGGCGGAGTAAACACAAGGCTGATAAATGCCCCACGCGACATGGACGAGGTCCTGACAATGGACGAGGGAACCAAAGACAATTCCAAGACCCCGAAAATGATTAATATTGATATCCCCTGGTATCAGATAGATGATAATTTCTACTATTCCCAGGGCGTGGCCTATGCCCTTTATGAATCCCTTAAGGCCATACGGATAGACTTTTTTGACGTATTGACCGATAAAAACTCTGTTAAGCTGATTGATAAAATTCTAGAAAACCTGAGAAGATGTTATTTTGAGCCTCTGATTGTTTTCAATGGAGACCCGGGAAGTATCTTTGCCAATCATTCCCTGAACCTCTCAGGCATGTTCAATGACGCCAGGCAAAAAGTGGAATCCC
>JAIOSR010000256.1 GCA_021107495.1 Desulfobacterales bacterium
AACCATGTATAAAAACTATAAGGTCTTGTGATACTGACCTGTACTTGAGGGAAATATCGTAGGAACAACCATCAATCGAAATATTTATAGTTTCATTATTCATTGAATACGAATGGATATAAAAATGGAAAATATTCGCAAAAGGTGTGCAGGACTATTGCCGGAATTGCAGAAAGTAGGAGTCAGTGACAACCAGGAGCACATATGAGGTCAGTACTCCGGAGACGATATTTGGTGAGAAGCTTATCCGGTCAGCGCTTAACCAGCACTATGGGTAAATTGCATAAAGTGTTGGTTTCAGGCTTTAGTGTCGGATCTTATGCGGAAAGCATTAACGGCTGATTTGCTGAGGTGCTGTATCCTAAAGCATAAGTAAATCTCTTCGGTCCTGACCACTCCTTTGATCTCCCCCGCTTCTGCGCTCAGGACTGTGATCCGGTTCTGCTGAGGCCCTTCTCTCAACCCCACTCCTGCTGTCCAACCCGGATCTCCTGTCTTTGACAATCCTCCGTTCTTTGCCGCCCCTTTTGTCCTGTTGGGAAGTAGAAACGGAGGTATGCCTGCGGTCAAGTCCTAACCTTCGCCCAAAGTTGTCTTCGATATTGATTACTCGAATGTCTTCTTCCATGGGAAAAATTCCTTTTTTAGGCTTCCAGGTAAATTTTGGTCGTTCCCTCCATTAGTGCAAATTTTAAAAACTTTTTTTCAGCAATTTTGAAATCTGCCCGTGAGTAATAGTTCAGGTTCTCCGAGATTTGAAATAGAGTCCTATATCTTTTCAATAGCAATTGAACGCCTGTATTTTCTCTCAAATTTCTTTTCATGTCTACCCCTTTCTCAACTTTCGCGTGAAACCGTCAGTACCGGTCAGGCCCGAGTCCAAAAGGGAAACGCTGTTCTATGAATAAGCCTTATTCTCAATGCGGGTTTTTCCCGTGCTTTTCAGGGCTTCGCCTTCAAAACATGCGACGGCTAATTGCAGGGTATGGTAATCCAGTTCAACACCACCCCATCCCAGTAAATGCATTTGCTTGTTAATCTGGAAAAGGCTCAAAGAGGAATTGGGCAGGATAATATTCGCCAGGTTCCGTATGAAGCCCGGAATTATACCGGCCTCCATTCCCATCCCTTCCAATCGGCGTATCAGATCTTTTTCAAAAGGATTCAATTCTTGCTCCAATATATTTTCAGAAAAATCGTACAGACAAATGTGTGCCTATTCATTATTACATGAAAGAATCATGCCAAATTTGTGAGAATGAGCAGTTATCAATAAATTCTAAATAGTTAGAAAATTTGATGTGGGCAGAAGGGAAACAACTGTGTCAAAAAAGGCCAAAATGTGTGAAATTTAATTCCACTTTTTGGTAAAAAATTACATACTTTTGATCTCTATTTCTTTAGCGGCAATCGCTTCCTCAAGTTCCTCGATGGCAATAAGCTGATGGGGTCTGACAGAATGTGCCGGAAGGGAGGCCTCTCTTTCCTTGAGTTCTTCTTTCAACTCGTTCAACTCCACTATTAGCCCTTGCTTCTTGAGGTGGATCGCTTTTTCAGCCCTTCGGATTTCTTTTACGAATTTCTCCACCTTTATGAAATCCTTCTCAAACCGTATGGGTTTTCCTTCCTTATCCACCCTGTTGGTACGGGTGCAGCTATCAGCACCGGCAGGTGAAACCTTAATTAGGGCGTTGTACACGTTTTCGGTTGAAAGGCCTCCTGCTAAAATGATCGGAATTTTACTCTGAAGGACCAGTTCCCGCGCCATTTCCCAGTCCGCCGTCTTGCCGGTGATGCCGATATAGCCCTTCACGGGCTCCATACCGAGCCATGTGTCCGTCAGAAAAATGTCACTGACCGGCTCAAGCTCTCGGGCGATTTTGAGTGTGGGAAAATGGAGGGATGTACCATTCAGGGGTATGGGAATGGAACGGATGATACCGACACCGGGAAATTTCTGTTTCAGGGTCGATTGCAACCTGATGAATTTCTCCGGTTCTATTTCAATTCCGTTATTGTCCGTGAGGCTGTCACAAAAATGGACAAAATGGGGCTGATAGTAGTCCAGGCTCCGACAAAGGGTGTCCATGTCATTGAAAAGGGGGATCAGGCTGTTTTTGGCGTCTGTGCCCTTTGTTGAAAGGAATACCTCCTTAAGTGCCTGAACGCGCCACTCATCCTGTGCTAAAAGCACGCTACCTATATGGTCCACCCCCAACTGGATGCACTTCTCCGCATCATTCGGGGTCTGAATTTCATAAATCTGTACAATCATTCAACTATTTCGCCTTATCACCGTTTTATTTCGTTTCAGAAAAAAGTCCTGTATGGTCGTGTCATAATGTCATTCCGTCCCGGATCGGGGTCCGGGATGACGGCCAAGCCGGAATCCGGAAATTTAAACCGGATGCCGGTCGCAGATCCCGCTGCTCTGCGACGGGGTTGTTCATTGTCCTTTGCTGAAAGCCGAAAGCTGAGGGCTATCTATAGAAGGATGCCATCCCAGTCAATGGTCTTAAAGGTCTTGTGCA
>JAIOSR010000151.1 GCA_021107495.1 Desulfobacterales bacterium
AAAATAGTTCCGCATGCCCCGACTCCTTGCCTGTCGAAGCGAAGCGTAGATCCCGCTATCGGGGCATTACCTGTGGCAGGGCGCCGGTCGTTATTCAAGAGATGTCCGTATATATTCGAGCTCCCTCAAATATTGAGCAAATACACTTAATATCAATGCTATATAATTACATAAAAATATAAAAATGTCAACATTTAAGCATATATTCTTATAAATTATGCTTACATTAGGTAACTTCAAGCACAATATAATCACAGGGACCGGACTGGGCCTAAAAAATAAAGCCGTCTTGCTTACCGGAATTATAAATGGTTAGAAATGCCTTTATCCTGTCTTAGCGGGGCTTGCGATGTTTTTTTATTGCAGCGCCATATGCAGGAAATCTCTTAGCGATTGTGCGGCTGGTCAAATTGTGCCATTAGGACGGATGACAAAAGGAATGGTTTCAAAGCAGATATTCGGGATCTACGTTTTGAAGGGCGTGGAAAATATTTCCCTTTATTTTTTTGTTGGACCTGTAAAAGCGCTTAAGCATGTTTTTGATTTCTTCCCTTTTGGAAGAACCAGCGGTTGGGCAGCCTAAGTTTATCTCGGGCCAGTCTAAGGATTGTGCATAACGCCTCAGCAGATCCTCATCAACTAAATAGAGCGGTCTGATTATCGTTAATTTCCCCTGAAACAATTTCTGTACGGGCAGCATGGTGCTGATGGATGCCCCAAAAAAGACATTCAGGAAAAATGTCTCAATAAGATCATCCTTGTGGTGCCCTAATGCAATCCGGCTGCAACCAAGCTCTGCTGCCAATTCGAAAAGCATTTTTCTCCTGAGCCTGGAACATAGAAAACAGGGATTTTCACGGTTTTCCGGTCCATGGGCCTTGGGGCCGATATCACTTTCAAGAACCCTGTAATCAAAGCCGTTATCCGATAAAAATGATTTCATCTGCCCTGCCGAAGCGGCACCGAAACCCGGGTCAACATGCGCGGCGGTAATCCTGTATTCAATGGGTATACGTTTGATACGTTCTCTCAGGAGCCACAAAAGGGCCATGCTGTCCTTGCCGCCCGACACGGCAACCAATACATGATCCCCGTCCTTTATCATCTGGTGGTTATGAATCGCTTTTCCCGTAAGACGCTTTAATTCTTTGGCAACAAAGCTCAATAAACCCTCTCCCCGAACAATCTGGTTCCGATCCTGACCATATTCGCGCCTTCCTCAAGAGCGACCCTGTAGGAATTGGACATACCCATGGAGAGATGCTTCATCTCCACTCCGGGCAAATTCAATGTCTTGATCTCTTCGAAAAGCTTTCGTGTCTTCTGAAAATAGGGCCTGGCGTCTTCGGGATCCCCGGCAAAAGGGCCCATGGTCATAAGGCCCATGATCTTGATATTCTTTAATTCCGACATGTCCCTGACTAATGAAATCCCATCTTCAGGCATGACGCCCGCCTTCTGAGGTTCCTCACCGCTGTTGACTTCTATAAGGACCTGCATGACTTTCCCCATGTTCTGACATGCCTTGTCGATTGCCCTTGCAAGCTTCATTGAATCCACGGTCTCGATCACGTCAAATATCTTGACTGCTTTTTTGGCCTTATTGCTCTGCAGGTGCCCGATCATATGCCACCTTACCTTTGCACCTACGGCCTCAAATGCCTTTTCAGCCTCCTGCACATAGTTTTCGCCTATAATCCTCAGACCCGCGTCAATGGCCTCCAAAACTTCGTCCGGGGTTCTTGTCTTTGCAGCGGCCACGAGATCCACGCCTTCCGGCAATTCTTCCAAGATTCTTTTAAGGTTCTCTTTTATCATACCCCTTATCCTTTCTGACCAAACCGTATTAAACACAAAATACTGGATAAGTCACGTGTATAGTGATACTATTTTAGCATAATTTCACAATAATTTTACGTTGTAAATTTTATTATTCGTAACATTTTATCACTCTCCATATTCGATAACCTCTTTTTTTACCCGTCGGATATGGGAACACAATATCGAATCAGAAATTAATTTGGGGGAAATGTAATGACACACGAAGACAGGGGACATTATGCAAAAAAACACCCGGCAGACCGTAGTGTAAATCCGGAAATTGCTAAAGCCGTGAAAAAGAGAACTTCAAATGAAACGATATCCTGCGTTGAGGCATTTAAGATTGCAGGCGATTTAAACGTACAGCCCGCTGAGATAGGTGTTACAGTAGACTTCCTTGAAACACGGATCTTGAAATGTCAGTTGGGGCTCTTCGGTCATAGCCCTGAAAAGAGTATTGTTAAACCCGCGAAAAACGTGTCAAGCGCACTGGAAGAGACTATTCGTGAACGACTGGTTAATGGCCGACTCTCGTGCAAGGCCGCCTGGGAAATAGCCGAACAGACCGGAATACCCAAGATGGGGGTCTCTTCAGCCTGTGAGACTTTGGAAATAAAAATCAATTCCTGCCAGTTGGGATCTTTTTGACATAAAAAAAGGCCGCCCCCCGAATCCCACCTGAAAGGCTGGGATCTTCTCGGGATGGCGGCCTGAAAATTATTATCTTTAGCAACTGCAGGAATCGCCGCAGCCGCCGCCCATGGCCATATTGGAACTAATGTTAAATCCTTCACCCATGGGGGTGGTGACATAATCCACTTTTATAGGTTTTACCTGATCAAACAGATTCTTTTCAATGACATAGCTAAGACCTTTATCATCGAACGAATGATCTTCATCTCTCAGCTCATCCAGAGCCATACCCAATGAGGGCCCTGATCAGCCGCCACCCGCCATCATTATCCTGATGTGTGGAATCTCTTCCTTATCTTTCAGAAATTCCTTTATCATCTCAGTTGCCTTTTCGGTTACCTGAAACATATCTGCCTCCTAATCGGTTTTTTCCCTTCTTGGTTAATAAATTATGCACTAAAATCCGGTTGTCAAATATGATGTACTCGTAAAAAGTCCATCCATCCCGCAGGGCGACTTTTTAAGAGGTTATAAAATATAGAGCCACAAAACAAAGAAAGGTTACACTTTTTTAAAAAGGCGCTTCTGCCAACCGTTGTCTCAGCCATATCAATACCTTGGCAAATTCACTCTTGAATTCCGCCATGGCCTTACCACGGTGACTAACCTGATTTTTTTCCTCGGTAGTCAGCTCTGCAAAGGTCTTTCCCAGGGGAGGATAATAGAAAAGAGGGTCATAACCAAACCCCTTGCTCCCCCTCAATTCTTGACCTATGACGCCTTCACATGTAGCCTCATAGATTAGGGCAGGTCCCGTGGGCACGGCAATGGCAATAGTACACATGAAGGCGGCCTCTCTGTTGGCCTCACCCTTCATTGCCTTTAAAAGTTTGAGATTGTTTGCCTCGTCGTTCGCGTCCTCCCCGGCATAACGCGCGCAATGGACCCCGGGCATTCAGCCAAGGGCCTTTAACATTAAACCGGAATGGTCCGCAGGGGCAGGAAGGGCAAGGACGTTGTCCGTAAAGTGAGCCTTTTCTACGGCGTTATGTTCATAGGACGTCGCGTACACGATCACGGGGGGGAGCGGCCCGAATTCCTGGGGGCTCCTTGTTTCA
>JAIOSR010000409.1 GCA_021107495.1 Desulfobacterales bacterium
TGCGGACGCACCCCGCTCATGGGTCTTTTACTTCCGGAAAACCGTTTTGCAAGTCATCTGGTGGAGCTGGATGATCTTGACGTGACCGATTGGACCATGACCCATTATTACTGTCTGGGTTATTGCATCGGTGATCAGGTGCCGGGATTCAGGCCGGTTGTGGTGAATGGACTGCCGCCGAGACTTCCCTTTGATTATGCGAGGGCCCTGGTCATATCCATGCCCACATCAGGTGCAGTCACCTTAGCTCATCTTGTGGGAACCACCCCTGAGGCGCCCACCCTGGAGGAGGCCACGGGAAATAATAGACCGGAACATGTCATCCGGGTGGGAAAGAGTGAGATGAAGGAAACCTGGGAGCGGCTGAATGTATGGGAGAATGATACGGTGGAGCACGTGGCCTTCGGCTGTCCCCATAGCACAATCGATGAGATCGGACGGATTGCCGCCCTTCTCGAAGGGAAGAAAGTCAAGACGACTCTTTTAATCGGTGCCTCGGCGCCCGTGGAGGCGCTGGCCAGGCGACAGGGCTGGGCCGATATTATTGAAAAGGCCGGTGGGCTTTTCCTCCCCGCCTGCCCGTCAATTGCAAATCCGTTTACCCGTGCGGATATTGCCGGAGACAAGCAGGCAAAGAGTGCGGCTACAAACTCGGCCCGCAGTGCTCACTACATCGCCTCTGTAGGCGGTGTTAAAGTCTTTTTCGGTACGGAAGAGGAATGCGTCAACGCGGCCATCACAGGAAAGTGGAAAGGAGAAATGCCAAAATGGAAATAAGAGCGCACATGGTCGGCGCCGGAAAGGCAGAGGGGGAAGCCGTGGTGTACAACGGGCCTTTTGCGTTCCTGGGTGACCTCAGCCCGGCTACCGGTAAGATCTGTATGCCCCGTCATCGCTTGGAAGGACAAAGTCTGGTCGACAAGGTGTTTGTGTTCACCACCGGGAAGGGTTCCAGCGGCTGCGATTTTGCTGCCTGGGCAACAAAGAAAAATGGGAAGGCACCCGCTGCCATCATTTGTCTTGAGAGTGAACCGGTATTATCCGGAGCGTGTATAGCAACCGGGATCCCCGCCGTGGATCGCCCCGAGAAGGACGTTTTTGAGCTTATAAAGACAGGGGACTATGTCAGGGTGGATGCAGACGCAGGTATTATTGAACTCGAAGGCAAATAGAAGGCCGGTATTCAAAATGACGTCCTGATATATTCAACCGCATTCCTGAAGATCCTGATGCCTTTTCCTTCCCCGGGAATGATCTCCTTGCCTTGACGGGCAAGGGCCTCCTTTTTTCTGGTCCAGTCCGGATGGTTGGTGTAATGGTTAAATCCCTCCGGGTGGGGCATAAGGCCGAATATTCGACCTGTAGGATCACATATCCCCGCAATATCTTTAAGGGAACCGTTCGGGTTCAGTGGCCACTGACCATTTGCCTCTTGTCCGTTTTCGTCGGCGTATTGCAATACGACCTGCCCGTTCTCAAAAAGGCGGTCGATCTCCTCTGCCGCTGCATAGAATTTCCCTTCCCCGTGCCTTACGGGTAGCTCTAAGGTCGAAATGCCTTTGGTGAAAACGCACGGTGAACCGGAATTGATTTTGAGATTCACCCAGGTGTCTATAAAATTGCCGGAGTCGTTATATGTGAGAGCGACGCGTCGCTCTCGGTACTGAAAGTCAAAAGCGGGGACTAAACCGAGGTTGACCAGGCACTGGAAGCCGTTGCATATGCCGAGTACCAGCTTGCCATCCCGGACAAATAGCTCTATTTGCTCACCTAAATGC
Source organism: Desulfobacterales bacterium (assembly GCA_021107495.1). Lineage (GTDB taxonomy): Bacteria > Desulfobacterota > DSM-4660 > Desulfatiglandales > Desulfatiglandaceae > JAIOSR01. The sequence goes on from JAIOSR010000409.1 coordinate 1,779, forward strand.
TGTCTTAGCTTTGAGGCCATAAGGACCCCGGCCCCGTGGTCATCGGCCCAGCTAAATCCCCCGCCGAAGACCAGGATATGATAATCCTCAAGGGATATTCTTCGGTCACCCATTTCCCCGCTGATTACCTCATTGATGTGTACTCTGTAGGATTCCGCGCCTGCCAATTTTAGTGAATAATCGGTCTCATAATCGCAGTTCAGCCCATAACCGGTTAAGACAATCGCTTTTGGTTTCATTTTGTTTGGTGCGTTCATATCAAATCCCCGAACGGCTTTTTCCATGCATGTTTGAGGTCATTTACATCTTCGTCAATAATCGTTTTTTCCAGGCCGTCTTTGACGGAAAAACGGGTTGATTCCGTGACAACACCTGCCCGGCCAATTTTCATACCGGAAAAAGTCTCTTCAAAGACTTCTTTTTTCTCGGGCGCTACTGTAATTACAAATCGACCACAGGACTCGGAATAAAGGGCCTGGCCCACAGTAAGTCCGGAAAAGCCGGGAATAAGATGAAGCAGGAGTTCCATTCCCAGCTCGCCCCCCATTGCCACCATTGCCAGATGGACTGCCAGGCCACCCCTTGAAACGGCGTGGCACGAAGAGACAAGACCTGCCTGAATGGCCCCGTGGAGTGCCAGGTATTGGGGCCAAAGCGCTTCAACATCGACGGTGGGGACGTTGAGGCCCACCGCGCCCATCATCTGGTAATACTCGCTTGCGCCTAATTCGTTTCTGGTCTCACCCAACACATATACAAGGTCACCCGGGAACTTGGCATCCATGGTGACGCATCCGGTAATGTCTTCAATCACGCTTGAGACCGTGAACATGAGGGTAGGGGGCCCGGACACCTTTCGTCGTTCCCCGTAAGGCCCTTCCAGGTTACCGTCAATATACATGCTGTCCTTTCCTGAAAGGAGAGGTATGCCGTAACTTAAGCAATAATCCCTCAAAGCCCAGTTCGCCCTTACCAATTGCGCTGCCTTATATTTCCCGTCCGGGTTATTTGCAGGGTGATATTCAATCGTGGGCCAGCAGAAGTTATCGAGGCCCCCTAAGTGATTGGGGTCCCCTCCCACGGCCAAGGTCTTTCTAACCGCTTCATCAATGGTGGCGCCTGTCATGTGGTAGGTATCAATTTCGGAATAGGACGGATTGAGTGTCTGGGACACGGCAATACCCTTATTAGATCCGAGTACGGGTCTTACCACCGCAGCATCAGTGGGCATGTCCCGGCCTTTTCCCACTAAAGGTTTAACCACGCTGCTCCCCTGTACTTCATGGTCATATTGCCTGGCAATCCAGTTGCGGGCGCATATGTTGGGACGGGATAGGATTGCTTTCAGAAGAGGGCCATGATCCTCGGGCTCGGAAATGACCGGTTCTGTCAGGCCCCTCATATCCGGAGGGGTCCATTGGGCATCAAACTCCCACTGGGGAAAATCGGATTCCAGAAGATCCATGCGGATGTAGGCGCAGGTTTTGCCTTTGTAGTCCAATTGCAGGTAACCGGAATCATTGTACTCGCCTATGACCGTGCTTTCAACCGCGTGTTTGGCCGAAAGTGCCATGAAGCGATCCAGGTGTTCCGGTTTCACGGCGATAGTCATTCTTTCCTGGGATTCGGAGATCCAGATCTCCCATTGATCCAGGCCTTCATATTTCAACGGTACCTTGTCTAAGTCCACGCGAGCCCCATCGCTGAAACGTGCGGATTCGCCGATTGAGGAGGAGAGCCCTCCTCCGCCGTTATCAGTGATAAATGTTATAAGCTCTTCATCCCTTGCTTCAACCAGAAAGTCGGCCATTTTCTTCTGGGTGTAAGGATCGCCTATCTGTACATGCCCTGCCGGTGTATGCTCGCTGTAGGTCTCGGAAGCGGCCGTGACGCCATGAATGCCGTCCTTGCCGACCCTCCCACCTGCCATTATGATAAGCTCACCGGGACTGGTGGTTTTTTTGTGGGATGATGCGTGGCCGATGGTTGCGGGCATGATGCCCAGTGCGGTCACAAAGACGAGGCATTTGCCAACATAGCTTTCGTCAAAAAAGAGCAGACCGTAAGGGGTAGGGATGCCGCTTTTGTTTCCTCCGTCCCTTACCCCTTCTATGACGCCGTCGAGCAGTCGGCGCGGGTGAAGATGGGGCGTCAACTCTCCCTCGTATTCACGGTGACCCACACAGTAACCATACATTCCAAGGATAAGCTTTGAACCCTTTCCCGTGCCCATGGGATCCCTGTAGATACCTACGATACCGGTAATTGAGCCGCCATATGCCTCCATATTGGACGGGCTGTTGTGGGTCTCCCCGGTAATCACGTAGTAATGATCATCATCAAATCGTCCTACACCCGCGTTGTCCCACAAAACCGATGTGACCCAGTCTTTTTCTTCTTTTATCTTCAGGGTAGGGGCCTCAATACAGGATTTAAAAAGGTTGTCAACGGTTTCCCGGTTTCCCGTTAAAAGATCATGATATCTGAAAAGACCCCTGAAGGTGTTATGATTGCAGTGGTCGCTGCGGGCCTGGGAGATATATTCCAATTCCACGTCCGTGGGAAGATCGAGGCCGACCATTTTCCTCTCTTTCAGGATATCTTCTCTCAGGAAATACCGGCGTATGACAGGGATATCCCTGTTTTGAAGTGCGAGGTTGCGCTCAAGGGAAATGCGACCCAGTTCCTCGTCGCTTTGAATGGAAATCGTGCTCACCTCGGGTTCATGGTCAAGAATGACCCTTGTGACCGGAAACCCGATGCCCTTGTCTTTATCCCACTCTGCAACGGAAAATACCTTCCACTGCTGAACAATGTCATTGGCCAAAAGATCGCCTGCGATTTTTTTGACCTGTTCTTCGGAAAGCTGTCCCCTGATTTCATAGAGCTTTGACGTATAAACTGCCTGGTCCGGTTTGAAATCGATTCCCAGGAGATCCTTGATGGCCTCACCAGCCGTACTCCCTGCCGTATCCCTGACGCCGGGGCGGAACCCGATCCATATAAGCCAGTCAAAGCCCTCAGCAATGGGTGAATAGGATGATTCTTCCGTGACCGGATTTGTGAATATTTCGTTTCGGATCTGTTCCAATTGATCCGGTTTAAGGTCTATATCAAGGGTCAGCACACGGATCACCCGGATGGCATCTACTTCAAATCCGAAATATTCCCTTGATTTTTGCCGAATGCCTGCGCCTTCGGCATCTATTAGTTCATTCTTGAGCCTGATTTCCAGCCTTGAAACCATTTGTCAGTACCTGTTTTGAAATAGGATATTATTTGACCGCAATCCGGCCTGCATCTAAAAGTTCCCCTGGCCTCCCTTTAGAAAAGGGGGAATTTTTTAAAAGGAACCTGTTCAAATAAAATTTATTAAATGTTCTCCAAGGTATTATGGATAATTGAATCGCAGGGATGAGTCAATACAATATTTTGGAATTATCCGCCTGCCGATTGAGACCTGTAAAGGATGTCCACCACATTGCGTACATATTGTTCGTCGGGGATCCCGTCCGTGGCCTCTTGCGGGAATTCAACGATGGATTTGAAGTGCGCGGCAATGTCTCTGAACAATTCAACCCTCGGAAGGGGATCCAGTTCATCCCGCCGCAGCAGTGCCCTGAGGGCGATTCCCGACTCTTGCGGGGAGACGACCTGGCGCAATCGGGCCTCCAGATGCGGGTAATCGTGAAATGAATTGTATTTGTCGGCCAGGAGCTGGTCCAGGTCGGGTTCGAAAATTTTAGGACTCCAAACAACGACCGTATTGGCAGCTACATCTCCCAGGCGCTGGGCACGACGGCTTAGGAGGCATGCCAGTCCGCCGACAAAGTAGAATGAGGGGAGGCTGTCCACAAAACGAAGCAGGTTACGGATCACGATCTGGCTGAACTGAAGGCGCAATCCCTGTTCATCCATCACCCTCAGACCGAGGAGGCGTTTGCCAAGGGTCTGGCCGCGCCAGTACCATTCCAATATGATGCCGTAACCAATGGATATCACGAAATATGCCAGGATAGAGGCTGCCATGGCCAAATCCCGGCCCAGAATCCCTAAGATTCCGAGAACCGAACCAATGACGGTTGAAATAACTGCAATGCTCGCAAGATCGACCGCCCATGCCAAAAAACGGGTAACCGGACCGGAAAGCAGCATTGAGAAAACGACCCCTTCCGGGGTCGTTATGGTCAAAGTGTTGGTTTTTTCCTTGTTCATTTCAACCTGATATCTTTCCTGATTTTCCCAAAAACAGTGCCAGTAAGATAAGTTCGACTATCCCGAATCCGATCTTGACCTCATAAGGGATAATGGGTTCATGATACTGGGAAAAAAATGCCTCAATGATGCCTGCCCAGACTAACATGACCGCCACACCAAAGATGAGTGTGACCAGATCGCCTGATATCTTCCTGAACCGCATTCTCAATGATTCATGCTCCCCCCATCCGATAAGGGCACCGGCCAGCACGAGACCTGCCTGCCCGGCAAGGAGGATGGCCGGGATTTCCACTGCGCCGTGCGGCAGCAACCAGCCCAAAAGGAACCCGGTCTCTCCGGCCAGGACGTAGTCCAGGGCAACGGCCCCTAAGATTACTCCGTTACTGAACAGCAGGATTACCGTACCGATCCCCCAGGTCATGCCCAGTGCCATGGCGAGGATGGAAACCTTGGTGTTGTGTGTCATGAGATAGGAGGAAAAGGTGGTCTTTGATCCCTTGAGCCGGTCTTTGTCCGCAGACTCTTCCTTTGACACGCGTTCCGATGGATTACCCTGAAGCTGGGGAAAAGGCATGAGGACCTGCTTGGCCTCGGAATCAAGGCTGATGGCACCACCTCCAAAGGCACATCCCGCTAACATGATGGTTAAAGAGAGGCAAAACGCCCGGATATGCCTGCGGAAAGTCCGGGGAAAGGTCTGGAAAAACCAGGTAATGGGCGCAAGGCGATGCGGCTTATCGCGAGTTTCATGGATCTCTGCGAAGGCCCTTCCAACCAGGGATTCGAGATACCTGCGGATTTCCGGCTCCGAAGAAAAGGTCATGATTTTTACGAGGTCCGTGGAGGTTCGCTGGTACAGATAATGAAATCTCTTAATCTGTTCCAGGTCCATCCTGTTTTCCGGCTTGTTTTCCACTAAATGGAGGATATCCTCCAATTCGGACCAGTAATCCCTTTCTTCTGTAATGAAATTTTTCAGGTCAATGATCATTTTTGCCTTTTGAGATAGTTTTTTTAATAAATTTCATCCTGCCATCCGGTCACGGAGCTTTAGATCTCCCATATCACAATCACCAAAATACAAAATTCAAATAACAAATAAATCCCAAATTCCAATGACCA
>JAIOSR010000414.1 GCA_021107495.1 Desulfobacterales bacterium
ACCCCATAATGTCCGGTAGCGGACATGGGATCACCCACAATTACCATTCCGTAAATCAAAAGGGCCTGGATAATGGACATCATGGTGGTTTCCTTGCCACCCGTGGGATCTCCTGATGTGGCAAAGGTTGCGCCCACCTTTCCCTCCATTTTTTTCCGCACCCCCACAAATTCATCGAATATCCTTTTGAGTTCGGCGGCCATGACTCCAAAATAGACCGGAGAGCCTGCAATTACCCCGTCGGAAGCCAGAAAGTCATCCTTTGTAACCTCATCGGTACGTCTTAAAACCGTATCCACGCCCTCTACCGCTTCAACGCCCCTTGCTATGGCCTCCGCCAGTTTTTTTGTGTTGCCGCCTTTAGAAAAATAAAGAATCAGAATTTGCATTAATAACCTCCTCACAAAGAATGGATTGGAATTATGTTTTTCATGGTTTCAAATAAGCCCCTGTTCCTGCAAAAAAGACATGGAACGCTGACCTATGGTCGTGACCTGACTCAGGGCCTGGGTCAGATGAACTACTGATTCCGGAGCCACGTGCGAATTGATCATAGCCACTGCCTGATCAATATTCTTTTCAATATCTTCCCACGCTTCACCGGGAGCAACGCTCCCGGCAAGCTGAATCTCCTGGAAGATCATGTCGACAAGCGTCTTGACAACCTTTTCCGCTCCCTGCTTTTCCGGCTCCGGAATCCCTCTAATCAATTCAAGCATCTGGGAGGCCCAGATAATCCCGGATTTGATCTTTTCACTTTGCGAAAATGCCATAATGGCCTCTTTTGTATTCATACTATTGCCTCCGAAATATATTTTCCAAGGGTAAATTAAAGAACGGAATGTCCCAGTTTAAGGTAGTGAATATAAATGAACCCATATAATTCATACTTTTGTAAAACTAAGAAGGTCGTTGAGAAGGTGTTTCATCTCTTTTCGGGCATCACTTTCCGATTCGGTTTTGGTGGAGTCAAAAAAAGACGTTACAACGCTATCCGGGTATGTGTGTTTATTGCAATAGTCCTCATATTGGCTCCATGCACCTTGAAAGGATTTCAACTTTTTTCCTCTAAGATAGATTTGGAATTCCATCATGGCAAATTTATGTCCCCAAAAGACATCCCTCACAAGTCGGTCAACTTGAATGTCGGCGTTATCCAAATTTACGATGGTTTCATGAAAGGATTTTATGAACTTAAGGGAGGTTTTGGAAAACTCTTTTTTCCTGTCCCTGCTTACAGTGAAGAGATTGGCGAGCCAAACACCAAAAGAACTACTGAGAAGACCGAGAAAGAATCCAAACAATATTTTGGCCTCACTCATAATGACCTCCTGTTTGGTTTTGGATTGCTGATGGGTTCTATGTGTGGCCCACTTTTGGTGTATATATTTTTTAAGATAAAGGAACGATAAAGCGTGCCCTACCTTGGCAGAAAGAGGTTAACGGAAGAGTTTGGCTATCAGGACCAAAACAAAAAGAACCATATGGATCGCAAATATTATGTTTTCCATATTATACTCCTTTCAATTTGAAAGGAGACCCTCTATGGGGTTCGGCCCTTTCGGCTGGCCTTCAAAGAGGCTCTAAGTTAACAAACGCCAAAGTAGGGTATTTGTATTAAAACAAGTCTGCTTGATTTTCGCAATAAAAAACCCCACCTAAAAAGATGGGGTCTGTTCTTTGACAATTGAATTTGGATTATTAGTCAGGAAAATCCAAGGGCATTGTGTCGCCGTATTTAGGCTTGGCCCTGTTTAGTCTTCTTTTAAAGTCTGCCCAGGTAGCACAAGACTTCATTAAGAAGATTATATTAGAAAGATGCTCTCTTAATTCCTCGATACCCCAATCTCTTGTTAAATGTTGATGAAATTTTCTCTTTCGACTTCCAGATGGTTGTCTTGGGTTTATTTTCTTCAGTTTCTTTAAAACGCCAGGGGCTAAGCGAGAATAAACAATATCATTTGTCCAATGCCCTATGTAGCTTGGTCGTTTTGTTGATTGTGGAGGATATGGCATGTTGTGCAATTTGAATAATTCTTTGTAATATTCGTCTGGAAAAGTTTTTGTCCATTTGGCCCATTCATCCGTGATAAACTTATCAAGTATTTTTTGGAGTGCTAATCTATCTCTTACTTCTTGATATCCGGTTGCTTCATCAACAAGTGCGATAATTCCAACTGTAGCAAAGCCCCTTAATAGAATCCGGCATTTTTGGACTATATGTTCTTGGTTTGGTAATAGGGTCCCCGCTTCATCCGCATCAATAAAAACGCCGCATACTTGGGGTAATAATTCTGCCTTATATCCTATTGATTCCTTACCTTTCATTTTAAAGATGATTGGTTCTGAATTCTCCAATAACTCATTGGAAATATACGGCTTTAGGTTTTTCGCTGTTAAAAATACGGGGGTTTTGAATTCATCATCATATGCTCTACCACCTTTTGCTTTCCCCGTACGTCCAATAGCTTTTACAAAAGTGGCGCGAGTTAAAAGACGAGTGCCATCTTCAAGGACGGCGGCTTTAATGACAGAATCACCAATTGGCAAATCACCAATATAAATTGCTTTTTGAATTTTTTCTATTGCCATTTAAATACCTCTTACTGCTCTTTGAAGTGTTGAAAAGAAGAAATCGTCACTATCAGTCTTGCGGTTATTCCATCGATATGAGAATTCATCAATGTACTTTGCCAAATAACTAAGGCTTACTTTATGATATTGACCTATGATTCCACGTTTCAGCAATGCCCAAAAGGATTCAATTGTATTTGTGTGAACATCACCATCAACATACCATTCAGAATGATTTATGACTTTGTGAGGCATCATGGTTTTGATTCCCAAATATCCCTTATATTCATCTGTGAATAAAGTTGAATTCTTGATGTCAACATTTTTACGGACAAGAGCTTTGAGTCTCTTACCGTCAAGCTTTCTATTTTTGATAACCTCAACTTTAATTTTGCCTTTACCTTTGTCACGTTCAACCATGCCAACAACGGGTATTTTCTTGGTTCCACGGCCCCTTTTATGCGGTCCGGTTCCCTTGCGGGGCTTGCCGCCAACATATGTTTCGTCCATTTCAACAAGACCTTGCAGGATGATTCTTTGTTCACGTTCCATCATGGCATCACGGATCTTCATGGCCATTCGCCAAGCTGTGTCTTTGTTGACATGGAGATCACGACCAAGCTGTCTGGCCGCAATGCCTTTTTTGGCATTAAGCACGAGGGTAATAGCAAGAAACCATTTTTGTAAGGGTAAATGGGTATGATGAAAGATAGTTCTAACGGTCACACTAAAACTGGTATTGCAGTTATTGCAATGGTGACGTTTTTCTTTGGGACGTGGGGTCACTTTGGGAGATTTACAGTATGGACACTTAGGTTTATCGCCCCATCTTACTTTTTCAAGGTGTGTGATACAATGATCATTGGTGGGAAAAACTTCATAAATTCCAACTATATCCATAATAATGTCCCCCTTTTCTCTACCGTAGTTAGGGACATTAGATCACAGGCAAAAACAAATGTCAAGAGAAATCATCTACCTTAAAGTGGGACATTCCGTTAAAGAATTTTCAATTTACCGATTCCCAATAAAAATCTCAAGCTTTTTCAGTTGTTACACAACTCTTAAACCACATTTTACCTTGACCCGGCCCGGTTTCCCTTATATAATATTTATAAATTTTTTTGATGGAAATCGAATCGAAAAAGGACAGCCAATATGTATAATGCAAGTGACTTAAGAAAAAACCTGAAGGTTCAAATTGACAATGAACCGTATGTTATCACTGAATTCCGGTTTTCCAAACCCGGAAAAGGACAGTCCCTTTACCGCTGTAAACTGAAGAATATGATCACCGGGGTTATTCTCGACCGGACTTACCGGTCCGGAGATACGTTTGAGCAGGCGATCCTGAAAGAACGCAGAATGCAGTATCTCTACAACCAGGAAAACGAATTTTGTTTCATGGACGTAGAAAACTATGAACAGGTGTTTCTTTCCTTGGACCAGATAGGGGATGCAAAAAATTATCTTACCGATAATTTAGAGGTGGACATCCTCCTCTTTGAAGACAATCCCATAGGAATTACCCTGCCAAACTTTGTGGACCTTGCGGTTACCAGAGCAGACCCATGGGTAAAAGGCGATTCCGTTGCAGGTGATACAAAACCCGTCACAATGGAAACAGGCTATGTTCTCCGGGTCCCCCCCTTTGTCGAAGAAGGGGGCAAATTAACAATTGATACGCGAACCGGGGAATATGTCACCCGGGTCAAAGAATAACCCCTTTCCGGCAAAACAAATGATATTGGCCGGCCGTAAACAATACCTGTGGCTGCGTGCCCGTATGATCCAGGCCATGCGGCTTTTTTTTATTGAGCACGATTACTTAGAGGTGGAAACTCCCCAACTCATCCCGGCCCCTGCCCCCGAACCCCACATTCATGCCATCAGCGCGGACAACCTTTTTCTGCATACCTCTCCCGAGTTATGCATGAAGCGGTTGCTTGGGGCAGGTTACCCTAAGATATTCCAGATCTGCAAATGCTTCCGCCATGCCGAACGGGGAAACCTCCACATGCCCGAGTTCACCATGCTTGAATGGTACCGGACCGGAATAGACTACATGGCCCTCATGGAGGAATGTGAGGCCATGATCCTATCGGTGTCCCGCAGCCTTGGCGCGGGTGACAGTATCAATTACCAGGGGAAGGAGATTGACCTGAAATACCCATGGGAAAGACTTTCGGTCGGCGAGGCATTCGATCGCTTCGCTTCTTTGACACCGGAAACGGCCATTGGAATGGGAATCTTCGACAAAGTCATGGTCGAAAAAATAGAGCCTAACTTAGGCATGGCCAGACCCACTATTCTCTATGATTATCCTGCTCCCCTTGCTGCACTGGCCCGCTTGAAGCCCGAAAATAAAAAGCTTGCGGAGAGATTCGAGATCTATTTGGCCGGGTTGGAATTAGCCAACGGTTTCTCCGAATTGACCGATGCGCGGGAGCAAAGGGACAGGTTCGAAAGGGACAGGAAACAGAGTTCCTATTTGGGCAAACAGGTATATCCCATGCCCGAGAAATTTTTAAAGGACCTTGAAAAAATGCCCCGGGCCGCGGGCATTGCACTTGGTGTGGACAGGCTCGCAATGATATTCGCCGACAGATCCGAAATCGACGACGTTGTTACGTTTACGCCGGAAGAAGTTTAGGATTTTCTTGATTATTAAAGTGTTTCATTATATGATTTATCCTGATGTGCGTCTTAGACAAAATAATATAAGGTTATGCAAATTCTCAAATTTCAACCCGCAACAATTTTTTTATGGAAACTTCAACAACCCAAACCTTAGATAATAAGCTTGCAAGGTACTCGACCCCGACGAGGGGGATAAGGTGTCTCTCTTGCGGAAAAGATCCCATAAAGCCCGGCAGGCGTTATTGTTCAAAGGAATGCCGACAGCAAATCAACTGGGTTCTTTCCCTTTCAAAAGGATTGCTCAAGGCCTTTAATGCAAGGTATGCGGCCTTTTCCTTCACAAAGGATCACGTGATACTGGACGTACTTCCTGTCTGGACAAAGGGAATTTCCAGGTTTGTTTTAGACAGGGCCAACGGCAACAAACCGGCTGAGGACCTGAAAAATCTCATACTTGAATCGGGAAGCGAATGGCATCACATGGTGGAAAACAATAGTTCAAGAAGCTATGCGTCTCTCTTTATGATCGAGAAGAACCAGAAAAAGAATATTGATCCCAAGACCATAAAGCCTAACAGGAAAGCCAGCCTGAGACTCTCCAAACAGGAAAAAAAATGTCTGAAGATTCTTAAGCTTGACAGGGAGGATTTATCCTCTGAGGGTCAGAAAGTAAAAATAAAGTCCGCCTATAAAAAAATGGCAAAGGTACATCATCCCGACATTGGCGGAGATGCGGAAAAATTCAGGCAACTAAGTGACGCCCACAAGGAAATGCTCATGTGGGCGGAGAACCCCCAGTACACATCCAGAAAGGCGCTTCAGGATTGCTGGTCCTACGACGGCGCCACTAATCGATGGTCTCCACCCCTCTAATCACCCGATCCTTACCAAGAGATTCTCTTGTGGAAGACCCGTAAAAGTCGTCATAGAAATGTTTTGCTTTATCCCGGACACTTTGACCTTTTACATTCCTTGTTCAAAATTTTAAGCATGTCACCGGAATCCTTGACTCTCTCAACCCTTTGAATTCTTTGTAAAAAACTAACTCTTTTAGAAAAATAACCGAAATTGTAAATTGACAACAAATTGCATTGATGATATTCAGGAACAAATAGGATTACTATTATTCAGGTACCAGGACATTGTTTATAAAAAAGACCGTAGTTTACTACTTCTAACCGTTAGGGAAGAGGAGACAGCCGATGGCAGGAGACAGTGAAAAGAAATTTATCCTTTGGTTTAGTGAAGTCGGCATAGAGGACGTTCCTTTGGTAGGCGGAAAAAATGCTTCTCTGGGTGAAATGTACCAGCAGCTTGAAAGCAAGGGAATCAAGGTCCCCAATGGCTTCGCCATTACCGCCTATGCATATCGTTACTTTCTGAAGTACGCCGGCATTGAAGAAGAAATCAAGAAGATCCTCAAGGATCTGGATACACACGACCTTCCAGGTCTGATGAGAAAAGGCAGGGAAGTCCGCGAAGTAATTACGCACGCGGAAATCCCCCCTGACCTGACCCAGGCCATCTACACGGCCTATGACAAATTGGCGGCAGGGTACGGCCAGGAAGGCGCTTCAAGTGTGGACGTTGCGATCCGGTCATCGGCAACGGCCGAAGACCTGCCCGATGCCTCGTTCGCAGGGCAACAGGACACCTATCTGAATATTCGAGGAAAGCTGAGTGTCCTGGATGCCTGCAGGAAATGCTTTGCCAGCCTCTTTACCAATCGTGCCATTTCCTATCGTCACGACAAGGGATTTGGCCAGTTCGAGGTTTCCCTCTCAATCGCGGTACAAAAAATGGTGCGCAGTGACTCGGCCTATTCCGGGGTCATATTTTCCATCGATACGGAGACCGGTTTCAAGGATGTGGTTTTCATTACCGCGGCCTACGGCCTGGGTGAAAACGTGGTACAGGGCGTGGTCAATCCCGATGAGTTTTATGTGTTTAAGCCCGCTCTGAAGCAGGGCAAACGGGCCATCATCAGCCGTAAGGTGGGAGACAGGGATATCAAGATGGTCTATTCAATGGAAGACGATGCAACCGTAAGAAATGTGGCTACCACATTGCCCGAAAGGCACCGCTATGTGCTTGAGGAGGATGAAATTCTCAAACTCGCGGAATGGTCGTGCATCATTGAAGAGCACTACAGCAAGCAGGCCGGATATTTCAAGCCCATGGACATTGAATGGGCAAAAGACGGGGACGGTGTGAATGTGGGCACAGGAGAACTTTACATTGTCCAGGCAAGACCCGAGACCATTCATTCTCAACTGGATGTGGCTAGTTATGAAAATTACAGGCTCCTTGAAAAAGGAGAGATCATGGCCACCGGGACCGCCGTTGGGACAAAAATCGGCCAGGGAACGGCCCATTTGATCCACTCAACCCTTCAAATGGATGAGTTCAATGAAGGGGAAGTCCTGGTCACGAGCATGACCGATCCGGATTGGGAACCGATCATGAAAATCGCCGGCGCCATTGTAACCAATAAAGGGGGCCGCACCTGTCACGCGGCCATTGTGTCACGTGAATTGGGCATTCCCTGTGTCATCGGCTCGGGAAACGCGGATGAACTGATCAAGACCGGGGAGGAAGTGACTGTCTCATGCTGCGACGGAGAAACGGGGAATGTCTACAGGGGTCTTCTGAAGTTTACAGTGGATAAGTTCAACTTGGATGAACTTCCCAAAACGCGCACAAAGATCATGATGAACGTGGGCATGCCGGAAAAGGCATTCTCCCAGGGCATGATCCCCAATGCCGGTGTTGGGCTGGCGAGGGAGGAGTTCATTATTAACTCGCACATCGGCGTCCACCCGCTTGCACTGCTCGAATATGACAAGCTGAAGGAAAGGGCCCATAACGATCAAAAAATAGCGGGAGTTATCTACAGCATCGATCAGATTACCTCGGTCTACGACGACAAACGTCAGTTCTTTATTGACAAGCTTGCAGAAGGAGTATGCCGGATCGCGGCGGGGTTTTATCCTAATGATGTCATAGTTCGCCTTTCCGACTTCAAGACCAATGAATATGAAAACCTCCTTGGCGGGTACCTTTATGAGCCCACTGAGAGTAATCCCATGATAGGGTGGCGCGGGGCCTCACGTTATTATGACGAAAAATACATGCCTGCCTTTGAGCTCGAGTGCATTGCCCTGCACAAGGCCCGCAGCGAGGTGGGCCTTAGCAATATCAAGGTAATGGTCCCTTTCTGCAGGACGCCCGAGGAAGGCAAAAAGGTGATCGAGATCATGAACAAGTTCGGTCTTGTCCAGGGCGAGGACGGCCTTGAGGTCTACGTGATGTGCGAAATCCCAAGCAATGTAATATGCGCCGACCAATTCGCCGACATCTTTGATGGTTTTTCCATAGGCTCCAATGATTTGACCCAGCTTACCCTTGGTCTTGACCGGGATTCCGCCCTGGTTTCCCATCTCTATGACGAGAGAAACGACGCGGTAAAGCGCCTGGTCAAACAGGTGATTGACGTGGCCAAGAAAAGAGGGAAAAAGATCGGTATCTGCGGGCAGGCCCCAAGCGATTTTCCCGATTTTGCCGAGTTTCTGGTGGAGTGCGGCATCGATTCCATGAGCCTGATTCCGGATACGGTTATCAAGACCCTTTTGATTGTTGCGGCAAAGGAAAAAGAACTCGGTATATCTGTGGAGAACGAATAACCCATGGAAGCCATAAGAATCTTGGGAACGGGTTTTTATGTGCCGCCAAAGGTGTTGACCAATTCTGATTTGCAGAAAATGGGTCTTGACACCACGGATGAATGGATAGTTCAGCGGACCGGCGTGAGTGAGAGAAGGATTGCCGATCCGGATGTAACAACATCGGATCTCGCCTATGAGGCCTCACTCAAGGCACTTGACACGGCAGGTATGACTTCCAAAGATATCGATCTTATCATAGTGGCCACCATCACACCGGATACCTGCTGTCCATCAGCCGCGAACTGGCTTCAGGCAAAGCTGGACGCGCCCCAGGCCGTGACATTTGACGTTTCGGCGGCCTGTTCCGGTTTCATTTTCGCCCTTAACGTGGCGGAACAGTACCTTAAAAACAGGACCTGGAAACATATCCTTGTGGTTGCATCCGAGGTCATGACCCGGACCCTTGACTGGACGGATCGGATCACCTGTATCCTCTGGGGTGACGGGGCCGGGGCCGCTGTTTTGACCCTGGGTGAAGAGGGCCATGAGATCCTGTCAACCCATATCCACACGGATGGGGAAAACGGCCAGGACCTCCTAATGCCGGGAGGTGGTTCCAAGACAACCCCTATCTCCCATGAAAGTGTGGACAAAAAGCTTCACACCCTCAACATGATAGAGGCCAATGCCAGTTTCAGGGTGGCGGTAAGGCATTTTATCGATTCCATCAAAGAGGCGGCCCGGTTCAACAACGTTGAGGTAGAGGACATAAACTGGTTTATCCCACACCAGGCAAATATGAGGATGTTCCTGTCCATAGCCAAGACCCTGAAGATTCCCATTGAAAAATGGTACCTGACCCTTCATAAATACGGTAATATTTCCTCTGCTTCATGCGCTATTTCTCTTGCCGAAGCGGTTGAAGTAGGAAGCATCAAAAAGGGTGATTTGATCTGTCTTCCCGTTTTCGGAGGGGGGTTGACGTGGGGCAGTGCGCTTATAAGGTGGTAGGCTATTTCCTTTAGGGCTCGGAAAGCTCATAATCCCTCATGTAAATTCTGTTAATCCTGTCAAAAAAATAGAAAACCGAAGTTTCACTGAAAGCTAATGTAATGATAAAATCCATGAACATAGCCTGGTGGGTCGAGCGCTGGAGTGAGCTCCATCCGGGCAAGAATGCAATCCTCTATGAAGGAGAGCAAATAAGCTATTCGGAACTCCACCAAAGGGCCAACCGGACCGGCTGCTGGCTCCAGTCCTTAGGTATTGAAAAGGGTGACAGGGTGGCCGCCATGCTTAACAACTGCCCCGAGTTCATTGAACTCTACTTGGCGTGCTCCCGCTTGGGGGCCATTTTTGTGCCCATTAACTTTCGCCTGATTGGACCGGAACTTGATTATATACTCGGAAACTCCCGGCCCAGGCTCTTCGTATTTGATAAAAATTATGCCGAAACCATAAAGGCCCTTGACCTTAACAAGGTCCGGCCCCTGATGCTGCTTGCAGGTGTCGGCAATCATTCGAGTCACTCAGGAGTCCTGGAATACGGCAAAGAAACAGCAGGATTTGACGGGCAGAAGCCCTTTCTCACCAAATCCTTAGGCCCTGCCAACCCTGAAGAACCCCATGTGATCATGTACACATCAGGAACCACGGGCCGGCCCAAGGGTGCGGTCCTGTCCCACCGTAAGACCTTTTTTAATTGCCTGAACGCAGACATATTCTTCAAGCTCCACTTTGACGATATAATGCTCATCATAATGCCCCTTTTTCATTCCGGCGGGCTTTTCATTCAGGCATCGCCTATCCTTTACAAGGGGGCGACCATGATCATCCATCCAAGGTTTGACCCCAACAGGACCTATCAGGATATCGAACACTTCGGGGTGACCAAGTTTTTAGGCGTGCCGACTGCCTACAGGGCACTTCTTAACACCGACCAGGATAAAAGAGGAGATCTTTCTTCCCTGAAAGTCTGTGCCATAGGCGGGGAAAAGGTAACGCACGAGCTGCTGGCCCGGTGTAAAAAGGCCCGGTTTCCGGTCCGTCAGATCATGGGGCAGACAGAGACATCCATACTTTTATGGGCCTCGGAAGAAGACTCGCTTCGCAAGCCGGGCACCGTTGGCCGGCCCGTGTTTCACGCTGAGGTGGGTCTTGTTGATCGGGACGGCCGGCCGGTTAAGCCCGGGGAAGTCGGAGAAATAGTGGTCCGGGGTTCCATCATGATGAAGGAGTACTGGCACGACCCCGTAAAAACAGAGGAAACCATCAAAAGCGGCTGGCTTTACACGGGCGACCTGGCCAGCATGGATGATGAAGGATACTTCTACCTTGTTGACAGGGCTAAGGATATGTATATCTCCGGCGGCGAAAATGTTTATCCCGCAGAGGTTGAAGGGGCCTTGATGCAACACCCGGAGATTGAAGACGTGGCCGTAGTCGGCGTACCGGACGAAACCTGGGGCGAAACCGGACACGCATTTATCATACGGAAACAGGACTCAAGCCTGAGCGCCGAGGACTTAAACTCATATTTTAGTGGTAAACTTGCTCGTTACAAATGGCCCGGGAGGATAGTTTTCTGTGAGGAATTTCCCCGCACTTCCTTGGGAAAGGTTCAAAAGTCGGGACTCGTCCGTTCTTCCGCCCCCTCTTCTGATTCTGACAAGCAATAAATTTGTAAAAACCCTGAACCTTTGAACCGTAAACCATTTACTGTTATTTTTGTTTGTTCCCCTTCTTTTTCTTTGCTTTTGAAGGCGTAGCAGGGCCTGGGAGCACAGAGCACGTTCCCTCTTCATCACGATATGGAACCGACTTCAAAAACAATCCGATAGCACCACTCTCCCCTATTCGCCAGAGCCGTCCCGTAGCCGTATCAAGCATAAATTTGTCCTTGCCGGAGTTTGATATCTGGCCAAAGACAAACCTCCCGTTTGAAGAGGACAGGATCTGTTGTTTTGATTCCGGTGATCCCTTCTTGGACATAAGTCCAAAGGGTTGCGCACAAACGACCGCAGGGTAAACCAGCGTACAAAATAGAACTATTACGGCCATTCGAAAAATTTTTCCGTACCAATCCATGTCTTAACCCTCCTTTTGTAGTAATCTCCCACGTCAAAAGGACATAACCTTTCAAAAATCTCGCAATAAACCCCTTTTCCTATTGTATCGGAGCCTGCTTTTCCTCCCTGATGATTTCACGAAAACAAGGACCATTTTGTTCGAATAAAGCAGGAAAAACCACATGAACAGGCACAAAAGTCAACGCAATGTTGTTAACAAACCGTTAAGAGATAAAGGTATTAGGCAAAATATTGATGTCTCTACTTGATCTTTTCTATCAATTTTTCAGCCTCTGCCTTATGATCCTTGTCATCCGCATCGCTGACGGGCAGTTCCAGCACCTTTTCATATTCCTTGATGGCCAGGTCTTTCTTACCTAATATCTCATAGGTTATACCCAATTCAAGGTGGTGATTGATATGGCCACTTTTTATCTGAATCGCCTTTTTCAGACATTCAACCGCCTTTTCCACGGAGGCCTCTTTGGGAATGCCTCCTAAAAAAATGTTTGCAAACTGTTTTTCGATCCAGCTCAAGGTAGAAATGTTGCGGTTCCAGAGTGCCAGTACGTGCCATGCGATATCGTCATTAGGATCGATGTCCAAGGTCTTGTCCACTTCACTCTTGATCTCCTTGGACAATCTGACTTTTTCCTTCCCGCCCGCATCGAGCGCCACTCTTCCAAGGGAGATACTGAGATAGAGGTGACCTTTGGCGGCCTTTGGATTGATCTCAACTGCCATTTTTGCCGTTTCATGGGCCTTCAGATAGTATCCTTTGCGTTCTTCCTTGTCAGTTAGCTTCTCGCCCAGGTCAATATAAGCCCTGGCCAGCTTCCAGGCAGCTTCGTGGCATTGAGGGTCCGTTTCCAAGGCCTTTTGATAGGATTCCATTGCGGCCTGGTTGTCAAATTTCTGAAATGCGGTATCCCCTGCCGCCACCAAGTCCTTGACAGCTTTGTCATCCTGTGCATATAGGGGGGCTGCAAATAAAAAACAAATGACCATAACGATACAGGCAGAAATACGTTTCATCTGGACCTCCTCAGTGTGATGGATTAAAATTTCCTTGCACTTGACTGGCATAACCATACTCTCATTTACCACGTTTTACCAATCAGTATTGACAACCGAGTAAAAAGTCGCTCCGCGCCTCTTTACTCGGCGGGGGAGGGCTACCCCTCCCCCGCCATTTGAAATGAATCCAAATGGTTCCACCCCTACCCTCCCGCTGTGCGGGATTTATGGACTTTTTACGAGTCCATCAATATTCATTGTGAATGCGCTCCATCCTTTAAGGGTGAATTGCCGGGTCACGGTGAGCCCTTGGTCTTCAAAAAAGCACTTCATATCCTTAGCCTGGTTTTCCCCGAACCCTGCTACCACGGCAGCCCCTGACGGAGTCAGGTGACTGGGAATACTCTTCCCCGTTTTTAAGAGCACCGAGATCACCAGGTTGGCCAACACGAGGTCGAACTTATCATTTACGACCTCCCAGGACCCCTCTTTTATGTCGATCCTTTGGGAGAAACGATTGAGGGCCACGTTGGTTTTTGCCGCCCGTGCGGCTTGTGCATCAATTTCAACCCCCATGGCCGTTTCCGCGCCCATTTTAATGGCGGCAATGGCAAGGAGCCCCGTGCCACAGCCAAAATCAAGGACCTTGCAGCCCTTAATGTTCGAAGCCCGGGATGTATCTTTGGTCATGAGGTCTATGATCTTCAGGCAAAGCAGGGTAGAGGGATGTTTTCCCGTGCCGAATGCGTGGTGCGGGTCTAAAATTATCGTGTGGGGATCCGAAATGTGCTCCAGTTCAGGGGTCCAGGGCTGAATGGTTATGGAGGGGATGGGATTGAAGGGCTCAGCAAACTGGCTGCTCCCGGCGGAAGGTTCCGAATAGGCGAGATTGCGCACCCGAATCTCAAAACCCGGTTTTAGAGAGAGCCCCCTTTCAGTTTCAGTGACAATACCGGCAATGATGGAAAGCTCCCGGTCAAGGCGATCTTCCCCCGTTATTACAATCAGGATCCTTCCGATTTCACGGTGTTCATAACCATGTAAGGGGACCCTTTTCACGACAGGAGAAAAAGCTTCCAGTTTGCTGTTGAGTTTTATAATGCCCTCAAAAGGGCCTTCTATGGTAATTTCAAACTGCATTAAGCTCCTTTTCTTTGCCTGATGAATGACGGCATCTTAAATCATAATGGTTGAGAGGTTAAGAAAAATATCGGCTGGAATGATTTATCCTTGAAAAAATATTCATAAATGAATAGATTTAAAGCCTTATTTAAGTGCGACAAACAAAAAAGGGGAAAGTTATGAAGATTGCCGTAAGCGGAAAAGGGGGTGTGGGTAAGACCACCTTTGCATCTTTTTTGATAAAGGCCCTTGCGGATGAGGGGAAAAAGGTCCTGGCCATTGACGCGGACCCGGACGCCAATCTGGCCCAGGGTCTCGGCGTGGAGAACAGCGATGAAATCGTGCCCATTTCGGAAATGAAGGAACTGATTGAGGAAAGGACCGAAGCCAAGACAGGGGGTATGGGGTCATTTTTTAAACTGAATCCCACGGTCGATGACCTGCCTGAAAAGCTCTCCGTTGAGGTAGATGGCATAAAACTGATGGTCATGGGGAGTGTCAAGACAGGCGGGGCAGGATGCGTGTGCCCTGAAAGCGTCATGCTCAAGCACCTTGTCCGGCATATTGTTTTAGCCCGTGACGAGGCAGTGGTTATGGATATGGAGGCGGGCCTTGAACATCTGGGCCGGGGGACCGCCATGAACGTGGACCGCCTTGTGGTGGTGGTGGAACCGGGAAGACGCAGCATTGAAACGGCGCATCACATCCGCAAACTATCCGGGGATCTCGGAATTAAAAAGCTGAGTTTTGTGGGCAATAAAATCCGCTCGGACAAAGACAGGGACTTTTTGCTAAAGCAAATGCCTGACTTTGATTTTTTGGGATTCATTCCATACCGGACCGATATCATTGAGTCGGACCTTGATGGACGACCTCCATTTGAAAAGGACCTGGAAAGTCTGAAAATCGTAAAAGAGATGCTAAAGAAATTACAATAAGGAGAATCATCTATGGGAAAGAGAATACACAATTTCAACGCGGGTCCTGCTGCATTACCCCTGCCGGTGCTGGAAGAGATACAGGGTGAGCTTTTGGATTTCCAAGGCTCCGGTATGTCCATAATGGAAGTGAGCCATCGTTCCAAATGGTTTGACAATGTCATAAATGAGGCGATTGAAAGGACCGGCAGGCTTCTCAACCTTGGTGATGATTTTCAAGTGCTTTTTATTCAGGGTGGCGCCAGCCTCCAGTTTTGCATGATCCCCATGAATCTGGGTCTGGAGGGGAAACCGTTGGATTACATAAATACCGGGACATGGTCTACAAAAGCAATCAAAGAGGCGGATATCCAGAAAAAGGATGTCAGGGTAATTGCCTCGTCCGAGGATAAAGGGTTTTCCTATATCCCCAAGGATTTCAATGTGGACGAAGACGCATCCTATCTGCATATTACGTCAAACAACACGATCAAGGGGACCCAGTGGGCTGAATTTCCTGAAAGTAGTAAAATACCGCTCATATGTGACATGTCTTCCGACATCATGAGCAGGCCCTTTGATGTGAGGCCTTTCGGGTTGATCTACGCAGGGGCACAGAAAAACATAGGACCTGCCGGCATGGCCCTGGTTATTATAAGAAAGGATATGCTGAAAAGGGTACCGGATGATATTCCTACCATGTTGAGATATACAACCTTCGCCGAAAAAAATTCCATGTTCAATACCCCGGCATGCCTGGTCATCTACACCACCAATCTCGTCCTTAAATGGCTTGAAGAGACGGTCGGCGGGCTGGAAAAAATGGAACAGATCAACAAAGGGAAGGGTGCCATACTCTATGACTTTATTGATAAGTCCGGGTTTTACCGGGGAACCGCGGCCGGGGACAGCAGGTCCCTGATGAATGTCACCTTCAGGCTTCCGAGCGAGGACCTGGAGAAGAAATTCGTGGAAGAGGCCATGAAGGAGGATATGGGAGGGCTCAAGGGGCACCGTTCGGTGGGCGGTTGCCGGGCTTCTATTTATAATGCCACGGGGATTGATGCGGTAAAAGATCTTGTGGCCTTTATGGCGGAATTTGAAAAACGAGAAGGATAAAGGGATAATTTTGAAAAGAACAAGAATCGCTGAAATCCTGTCTGCTGAAAAAACGGGCACCGGTTTTACAATAATGGGCTGGGTCAGGACGAAAAGAGACTCCAAGGGGGGGTTTTCGTTTATTGAATTAAATGACGGGTCCTGTTTGAGTGGTCTCCAGATCATAGCAGATGAAAAACTGCCCAACTATAAAGACGATGTGCTGAAGTTACAGACAGGCTGCTCCGTAAGGGCCTTCGGAACCCTGGTGGCCTCCCCTGGCAAGGGGCAGAAGGTGGAGCTTCAGGCCCAGGAGATCGAGGTCCTGGGATGGGCCGATCCTGAGGTTTATCCCCTTCAGAAAAAGAGGCATTCCTTTGAATTTTTGAGAACAATAGCCCACCTGAGACCCAGAACCAATACATTTGGCGCTGTGGCAAGGGTAAGGAATGCCATGACACGGGCCATTCACGATTTTTTTCAGGAAAAGGGTTTTATCTATCTCCACACACCTATTATCACGGGGAGCGACTGCGAGGGGGCCGGGGAAATGTTCAGGGTGACCGCGTTTGACCTTGATCAGATCCCTAAAAAGGACGGTCATGTGGATTTTGCCGGGGATTTCTTCGGAGGCCCTGCAAATTTGACTGTGAGCGGACAGCTTGAGGCCGAGATCTATGCCCTTGCCCTTGGAGATGTTTACACGTTCGGACCTACTTTCAGGGCGGAAAATTCAAATACATCCCGCCATTTGGCCGAATTCTGGATGGTTGAACCGGAGATGGCCTTTTGTGACCTGGAAGGGGATGCGGCCCTGGCCGTGGAGTTCCTGAAATACGTATTTTCTTACGTGCTGAAGAATTGCAAAGAAGACATGGAGTTTTTTAACCGCTTTATTGATTCTTCTGTTTTAAAGACCCTTGAAGATCTGGTTTCACAGGATTTTGAACACCTGACCTACACGGACGGCATAGAAATCCTTTCAAAAAGTAAGAAAAAATTTGAGTTTCCCGTAAACTGGGGGATGGATTTACAGTCGGAACACGAGAGGTATCTGTGCGAGGAGGTCTTTAAAAAGCCGGTCGTCATGGTGGATTATCCACGAGAAATCAAGGCATTTTACATGAAGCTGAATGAAGACGGAAAGACGGTCCGCGCCATGGACGTGCTCGTTCCCAAAATAGGGGAAATCATAGGGGGCAGCCAGCGAGAAGACGACCATGACACGCTTTTTGAAAGGATCAAAGAAATGGACCTCAACCCGGATGATTACTGGTGGTATCTGGATTTGCGGAAATTCGGATCTGTTCCTCACTCGGGCTTTGGTCTCGGGTTTGAGCGTCTTATCCAGTTTGTGACCGGTCTCGCCAATATCAGGGACGTCATTCCTTTTCCCAGAACACCCGGGAACGTTAGTTTCTGAATTGGGAACAAAGCTAATTCGCTGAGGCTTCCTAATTGGGCTTTAGCTCAATCAGGATGTTAGACAATTAGGTTCATTCCCTGGCCTTCTCGATAAGTCTCTTTTTCTGCGATGGCATAATGTAAACCGTCAGCCCTCCCGAGCTATCAGTGCTGATCCTTATCATACCATAGTCCCTGGTTGCTATTATTCCATTTTTGATCTTTTTTTCAACAACCTCGATTTCCGTGTCTTCGCAGATGAATTTATCAAAGGTTCCGCTCAAAAAGCGGACACCACCTTCTTCAGTTTTAGCTTCTCCTTCTTCAGTGTCAGCTTCA
>JAIOSR010000094.1 GCA_021107495.1 Desulfobacterales bacterium
GGAAGGACATACCTTCAGGGATATATTTGCAAATCCCGGTTATATTCGACCTGACAACCATATGAAGGTTGCAGATGCCAATATTATTAGAGCCAAGAGAAAGGAAGAGATCAAGGAGCCCTGGGATTTCTTTGAGTTTGTGGGCTCTGTTTCGGCAAAAGATGCTTACGAGCCTGTGGGAAAAACGGGCTGCAATATGGGCGGATTCTAATACAATAAGAATTAAGCAGGTGAATCCCGAAGAAATTCGGGATTCACGTTTTTTTAGGGTTTTTCCACCGCCTTGATAAAATCGAGGATATTCAATGAGCGCGCAGTTTATCGGCATGCAGCTTTTTAACGGGCTAATTCTGGGTTCCGTCTATGTCCTTCTCTCACTCGGTTTATCAATCATCTTTGGTATGCTCGGTATTATCAATTTTGCTCATGGGGCCTTTTACATGCTCGGGGCATATGCAGCCTACAATATAACGTCCTACATCTACCCTAATTTTTGGATAGCTTTTATTTTTGGACCGATTTTCATGGGAGCTTTCGGCGCTGCCTGCGAAGTATTCTTTTTTCGCCGCCTCTACAAATTGCCCCCACTTTACGTCATGCTGTTTACGTTCGGCCTGATGATGGCGTTCCAGGATATTATCCGGATGATATTCGGCAGCATGGGGGTTCCGTTTAATACGCCTGAATCACTCATGGGGGCGGTAAATCTTGGGTTTATGTATTATCCCAAATATCGTCTTTTTTTAATAATAGTCACGGCCCTTTGCTCTCTGGGTGTGTGGCTCTTTTTGTCCAAGACCAGATTAGGGGCTCTCATTAGAGCCGGCACGGATAATAGCCGGATGGTCGATGCCCTGGGAATAAATATTTCAAGGATCACTACATTGGTATTTGGCCTGGGTATAGGGCTGGCCGGGCTGGCGGGGGTGCTGGTAGCCCCTATTCAGAATGTGACCCACTTGATGGGAATGGATTTTCTGATCGATTGCTTTGTGGTGGTGGTAATAGGGGGTATGGGAAGTATCGCGGGTTCCATAATCGGAGGGCTTATTGTCGGGGAAATCATTGCTATGGGTATAATGGTCTGGCCGCCTATTGCCAATACCCTTATCTACTTATTTATGGCCGCGTTTTTACTCGTGAGGCCCCGCGGACTATTCGGAAGAGAGGCGTTTCATGATTGATAGCGCAATGTCCAGGCGGAATATAATAACGCTGTCATCGGCTGTCCTACTGTCCGTACTCTTTCCTTATTTAACGCCGTATACGGCATTGGCGAGTGAGATACTTGTCTTTGCTCTTTTTGCAATGGCCTACGACCTGGTTCTGGGTTACGCCGGAATGCTGTCCTTTGGGCATGCGGCCTTTTTCGGTATAGGAGCCTATACCACGGGAATCATGCTGGTTCGGGTGTATCCCTGCGTTATGCCGGCTCTTTTGGCAGGTGTCATAGTGAGCTCCCTTGCCGCCCTTTTTGTAGGATACCTGAGTATTCGCCGAAGCGGTATCTATTTTACCATGGTTACGCTTGCCTTTGCGCAGATGTTTTATTTTACGGCCTTTAAATGGACAGGTTTGACTGGTGGTGATGACGGTCTTCAAGGAGTGCCAAGACCTCCGGTAGGGCCTTTGGATTTAACCTCTGAGATAACCCTCTATTACTTCATCCTCTTTTTTGTCTTTCTTTCTATAATGATAGGGCTCAGGGTGGTCAATTCGCCTTTTGGTAAAACCCTTCAGGCCCTTCGTGAGAATAAAGACCGTACGATGAGCATTGGCTATGATGTTGATAAATTCAGGTTAATTGTTTTTATTATATCAGGGTTTTTTTCAGGTTTGGCAGGTGGCTTGTATGCCCTGCTTCTCAATTTTGTCCCGTTAAGCTCTCTCTATTGGACAACCTCAGGTGAGGTCGTAGTTATGACTATAGTAGGTGGCATGGGTACTCTTTTCGGACCTGTTTTGGGGGCGCTTGGAATCATTTTGCTGAGAGATATAATCAGTAACTTTACAGAAAGCTGGAATTTTATCATGGGTCTCATTTTTATGGGTTGTGTTTTAGGATTCAGGGGAGGGATCATGAGCATTATAAAGGATAAACTAAAACTTTATGTTTAGGCAGAACATGGTGCTTTCATAAGTTTCTGATCAGAAACGGAGGTAATTAAATAAGCAGAGTTTAATTGGGGATTCGAGGTCATTCACACGATTGATGAGGCAAGATAAACATCGGGATTAAAAGGATTGGATAAGGTTGCCTATTAATTTTTTTAGAACTTAACGACGTTTCCATTTGATGTCAGGAGATAAACAGATGATTATAGATACCCATTCTCAACTTTGGACAAAAGAAGCTTTGGCGACTTTTCCGCCGGTCATGCTTCGCAGCTATGAGGAAAAATTTAAAGAAGTAAAGACCTTTGAACTTGAGGAAATTATTGCCGATATGGATCAGGCAGGCGTGGACAAATCGGTTATCGTAGGCATTGACGCGGAGACCGTGTCCCGTTACAAGGTCCCGAACGAACTCGTTGCTGAAGCAGTAAGACGTTTCCCTGACAGGTTTATAGGTTTTGCAGGTGTTGACCCTCATAAGGGGGCACTGGCTGTCGACGAACTGGTAAGGGGTGTTGAAGAGCTGGGTCTTGTAGGGGCAAAATTCATTCCGCATCTTCTTGAGATGTCGCCGAATGACCCCCGTATGTACCCCGTTATGGAAAAGGCGCAGGAATTGAATATTCCTGTTTTGTTTCATACAGGCACCCATTTTCATACCGGGGCCCGGCTCAAATATTGCCATCCTGAATCGCTGGATGATTTAGCAATTGATTTTCCCGAACTGAAAATTATCGCTGCCCACTTTGGTTTCCCATGGTTTTATGAGGCCCTGACTGTCGTTCAAAAAAATGAAAATGTCTATTTCAATATTGCCGGATGGGCACCAAAACATATTCCGGAATATGTAATTAAAATGATGAATGGCCCCCTGGTCGACAAGGGGCTTTTGGGAAGTGATTTTCCCCTGATTCCTAGAGCCCGCATTATTAAAGAGCTCAAGGAATTGCCCATCAAGGAAATGACATTCCATAAGCTGACCTCTGAAAACCCCGCCAAGGTTTTAGGCCTGCTTTGATTTAGAATAAAATCCTTTATTAGGTATATGCAAAAAAATGGAGGTTGCAATTACTCAGCCCTGCAACAAGGACATTTCCATCAACACAATTCGTTTGCATTTCCTAGAATGGGGCCATAAAGATTTCCAATGCATGATCCTGCTTCACGGATCAGGTGATAATGCCCATATGTGGGACCATTTTGTGCCTGATGCCTTGGAAAATTTCAGAATCATTGCCGTAGATCAGAGAGGGCATGGGAGCAGCAATTGGGTCAGACCACCTGCTTATTCCTGCAATGACTATGTTAATGACCTTGACAGGCTGGTTGAGTTCTTAAAACCCGGGAAGGTCATCCTTATGGGTCATTCTATGGGTGCTCTTCATGCCGCCACCTACGCAGCAAGAAAACCTGACAGAGTTGCAGCCCTTATTTATGTGGATATAGAGCCGTGCCCGCCCTCATGGAACAAGAAATATCTTCGAGAACAATATTATAACCTTCCGGACTTCTATGAATCCGTGCAAGACTTTGTAAGTAACATGAAGGAGTCGAGCCCCTATGCAAAGGATGAAATGCTCAACTTTTTGGCCCTGTTCGCCCTTAAAAAAAAGGGCGATGGCAAATTTTATATCAAATTTGATAAAGATGTCCTCAATAATTTTGACCGGTACGATTTGCGCCCTGTGTTA
>JAIOSR010000442.1 GCA_021107495.1 Desulfobacterales bacterium
GGAGAAAGAACTGATAAAGCTGGAAAAAAATTTGGGTGGCATCAAGGATATGGACGAACTGCCGGGGGCTGTTTTTGTTGTGGACCCCAAGAGAGAAAAGATTGCTGTCCAGGAAGCCAGGAAGTTAGGAATCCCCGTGGTGGCCATAGCTGATTCCAACTGCGATCCTGACGAAATTGATTTTATTCTCCCCGGAAATGATGATGCCATCCGGGCCATAAGACTCATATGCTCCAGGATTGCAGATGCATGTATTGAAGGTCACAATCTGGCCGAGGAGAGGTTAAAAGCAGAGGCTGAATTGCGCAAAAAACAGGAAGCAGTCGAAGAAGAGGCTCCCGTGTCCTCGGAAGGTGAAGAAGGTGGACCCGAAGTCATAATTCTTCCCAAAGAAGAAGGAACGAAAGCAGAAGAGGAAACTGTGACGGAAGATAAACCGGAACCGGAAAAAGACCTGGAAACCGCAGGACCGGAAACCGTTGAATAGACGATCATCAATCCAAAAGGGGGGTATATTTGAATTGGCAATTACTACTTCACAAATAAAGGAATTAAGAGAAAAAACCGGTGTCGGCATCATGGACTGCAAGACGGCCCTTAATGAAAGCGGTGGCGACATTGAAAAGGCCATTGAATATTTAAGGAAAAAAGGGATTGCAACTGCCAAAAAGCGTGGGGGCCGAGTCACATCACAAGGCCAGGTCCAGTCTTATATCCATGCCGGAGGCAAGATTGGGGTCCTTGTGGAAGTCAATTGTGAAACCGACTTTTCAGGCAAAACAGAAGATTTTACGGCTTTCGTAAAAGATATTGCCATGCAGATTGCAGCGACCAATCCCATTGCCATTGATCGAGAAAGGGTCCCGGAAGATACCCTGGAAAAGGAAAAGGACATTTACGCCACCCAGGCAAGAGAATCGGGCAAACCTGATAAGATTATAGACAAAATTGTTGAAGGAAAACTCAAAAAGTTTTTTTCGGAGGCATGTCTCCTGGAACAACCCTTTGTCAAAAACCCGGACATCACGGTCCAGGATTTGTTGAATGACCTGATGGCCAAAACAGGCGAAAACATTATGATCAGGCGATTCGCCCGGTTTCAATTGGGAGATGCTGATGCCTGATATCAGCCCCCGCTTCAAGCGGATACTGCTGAAATTGAGTGGGGAGGCCCTTATGGGGAATCAATCCTTTGGGATTGATTCCACGGTACTTGAAAGTGTGGCCGCTGAAATTTCAGATATTCATGAACTTGGCGTTGAAGTGGGGATTGTCATCGGGGGTGGAAATATATTCAGGGGACTTCAATCGGATGCATTCGGCGTAGGACGCGTTGCAGGTGACCACATGGGAATGTTGGCAACCGTCATAAACTCCATTGCATTAGGTGAGGCACTTGGAAGAATTGGATGCGAAACAAGGATCATGACCGCCATTGACATGATTAAAATTGCCGAACCTTATATAAGGGGACGTGCGGTCACCCACCTTTCAAAAAACCGCATTGTCCTTTTTGGGGCTGGCACAGGAAACCCCTATTTCACGACGGATACTGCCGCGGCCTTACGGGCCATGGAAATAGATGCCGATGTCCTCTTAAAGGCAACAAAAGTGGATGGTGTTTATGATGATGACCCTGAAACAACGCCCGGCGCTAAATATTTTGACAGGCTAACATACAGTGAGGCCCTCAAAAGGAACCTGAAGGTAATGGACCTGACCGCAATATCCTTAGCCATGGGTCAGGAATTACCTATTATCGTTTTTAACCTCAGGAAAAAAGACAATATCAAGAACATTATTTCAGGAGACCGTATCGGTACCCTAATCACAGGAGAAGGATCATGAAAGATGAAATCCTTTCCGAACTACGCGAAAAGATGGCAAATACCGGGGAAGCTCTCAAGAAAGATTTCAAAAAAATAAGGACCGGTCGAGCCTCCGCGGCGCTACTGGAAGGCATAAGGGTAGATTGCTATGAAACTCAAATGCCCCTTGACCAGGTTGCCTCTATCTCCGTGCCCGAAAGCCGCCTAATGACCATACAGCCGTGGGACCAATCCATCATCGGAAATATAGAAAAGGGCATCCTCAAGTCCGAATTAGGACTGACGCCAATGAATGACGGCAAGATTATCAGGATATCCATACCACCGCTTACCGAGGAAAGACGAAAAGAGCTGGCCAAATTGGCCAAAAAGATGGGTGAGGAAAGCAAGATCTCCATCCGTAATCACAGGCGGGAAGCCAATGAGATGTTTAAAGATTTGAAAAACGAAAAAGAGATTTCCGAAGACGAGTTTCACACGTCCCAGGATGATGTGCAAAAAATAACAGACGAATTTATTAAGAAAATAGATGAAATAACCGGCCAAAAGGAAAAGGAGATTATCGAATTCTAAATCAACATTCCAATATTCCACCATTCCATTATTTTTACCCCGTGAAATTTTTTTCTATTTCACTGGGGGCATGCGCGAGGCAGAAACGTAGGCCTCAAAAAATTCTTCTATCCTCAATAAGTCATAGGAATTTTGATACGTCTAATTAACATGCCAAACATTGACCCCAAAAAATTACCCAAACATGTTGCTATTATCATGGACGGCAATGGCAGATGGGCCAAAAAAAAAGGCATAAACAGGGTCCGCGGGCATCAAAAGGGTGCGGACACGGTCAGGGAAATCGTGAGAACCACCCGCGAAATGGGGATTAAATGGCTCACCCTTTACGCCTTTTCCGAAGAAAACTGGAAGAGATCCAAAACAGAAGTTCTGGCGCTAATGAAGCTACTGAAACGCTTTGTCAAAAACGAATTGAAAGAAATGTTAGATAATGGGATACGGCTCCAGACCATCGGGAGGACAGAAAAACTCCCGGAAGACACGAAAAAGGCACTATCTGATACCATAGAAAAGACCTCCACCAATAAAGGCATGGTGCTCACCTTGGCCTTGAGCTACGGCGGCAGGCAGGAAATATTTGACGCCTTCAAAAAGATCGGCACCCGAATAGAGAAAGGCGATCTAAAAGCAGATGATATCTCCGAACAATTGATTTCGAATTCCCTTTATACGGCAGGCATGCCGGATCCTGATCTCCTTATCAGAACGAGCGGCGAGTCCAGGATCAGCAATTTCCTTCTCTATCAGATTGCTTATACTGAAATCTATATTACGTCCACACTTTGGCCGGACTTCGGAAAGGAAAAATACTTGGCAGCTATCCTGGATTTCCAGGAAAGGGAGAGAAGGTTTGGGGCTACCAGCAGTAGGGGGTAGACAATAAAAAGCAAAAAGTCGCCGTCAGCTTTTGGTCTGCCCCGCCCTTACTTCTTATTATTTTTTTATTAGTGCTTACTTCAATTGCGGAGCAATTGCAATATGCATCTGAAGCGATGGCTTACCGGCATAATCGCATTACCGATCTTGATCTATCTCATAGGTTTCGGTCAAAGATGGATTTTTTATTTGCTGATCTACCTTGTTTCCTTAGCCGGTCTGTTTGAATTCTACAAAATGACGGCATCCGATCTTCCCGGGTCCGTCAAGTGGTCAGGTTATTTACTTTCCTTCGTACTCTTCCTTTTTATTTATGAAGGAGATATCTATTATCTGCTTGGTGTCCTTCCAATTTTGGCCTTTGTGCCAATGACGCTTTTTATGTTATCGGCTCATTCAATGGGACGGCAATCAACAGGAGATATCGGAAAAGCGCTTTTGGGACCGGTTTACGTATGTCTTCCCCTTTCAATGCTCATAATGATAGACCGGTATCCCCAGGGGAACATATGGATTTTTTTCCTCCTGGCCGTTATATTCGCAAGCGATACGGGGGCATTCTATTTCGGAAGACTCTTCGGAAAACATAAGCTTTATGAAGCGATCAGCCCAGGAAAAACCTGGGAAGGCGCCATAGGAGGGGTGATAAGCAGCGTTATCGTGGCCCTCTGGTTTTTACACATACTGCGTCTGCACCGGATCGATCCGGGCATTCTTGCCATTG
This sequence comes from Desulfobacterales bacterium, assembly GCA_021107495.1. Taxonomy (GTDB): domain Bacteria; phylum Desulfobacterota; class DSM-4660; order Desulfatiglandales; family Desulfatiglandaceae; genus JAIOSR01. Next base: position 4,006 of record JAIOSR010000442.1, read on the forward strand.
TAATAGGCCTTTCCGTGGTCGGCCAGATCGGGGATCTGTCGGAATCCATGTTAAAAAGGAATTGCGGGGTAAAAGACTCGAGCCGAATCCTCCCCGGGCATGGCGGGATTTTAGACAGGGTAGACGGACTGTTGTTTGCTATCCCGGTTTTCTACATGTATTTGCGTTTTAAGATATGAAAAAAATAGCTGTACTGGGTTCAACCGGCTCCATCGGTGTCAACGCGCTCAATGTGATCCGGGCCAACCCC
>JAIOSR010000369.1 GCA_021107495.1 Desulfobacterales bacterium
CCGCCGGGCATGGCTTGCCAGGCATTGACATAAAGATTTAGCAGCACTTGCTCGATCTGACCCTGATCTACTTCTACCGTCCACAAGTCCTGCTGGTATTTTGACTGAATCACAATCTCCTTTTTAGTACGGGCAAACATCTCAGAGCTCATCATCATAAGCTCATTCAGATCAGTGGGCCTGACCTCATATTTTCCGCCTCTGGCAAAGCCCAAAAGCTGTTTGGTGAGGTCTGCTCCTCTCCGGACGTATTGTTCAATATTTATCAGTTTTTCATAGTGGGAATGGCTGGAATCGACACCCAGGAGCATCAAGGAGGTATTCCCCTGTATAGCCATAAGCAGGTTATTGAAGTCATGGGCAATGCCCCCGGCTAAGGTGCCTATGGCTTCCATCTTCTGAGCCTGTTGGAGTTGCTTCTCTAAAAGTTCCTTCTCTGTGACGTCCATGACGACACCCTGCATGGCCGATATGCCTTGATAGGTCACCGGAGTGGCATTAACCTCGGCCCTGAAATTAGATCCGTCTTTTTTAATTGCGGTATAGATCACAGAATCGGAAGGAGGGAGTTCTCCTTTGATCTTGCCATCTATTCGCCGTCTAAGCACATTGTGTTCGTCAGGGCTGACTACATCCCAGATAGACATACTGAGACCTTCTTCGACTCCGTATCCGAAGATTTCACTGATTTTTTCATTCAGGAAAAGAAATCTACCGGAGGGCATTTCACATATAAAAAGCCCCAAAAGAACGTTCTCCACCAGGAACCTGTACCTCTGTTCACTCTGTCTCACAGCCTCTTCGGCCTGCCTGCGAAACGTGACGTCCATCAACGAAGCAACCCTTTTTTTTGTCCCGGGGATCATTCCTACCGTACTAATTGTATCTTTTATGTTTCCCTGCTTATCAACAAAGCCGAACTCATATTCTGTGGACGCCTTTCCCCCGTTTTTTATTCTTATTGTTTGGGATTTTTTTGTTTTTTCAAGATCTTCAGAAAGGACAAAATCCGTCCATCTCTTCTTGCCTACAACTTCATCTTGGGAGTACCCGCTGAGTTTTTCAAATTCCGTGTTCATCATAGAAATAATTTCGTCTTCTTCGATAATAACGGTTGCCGCACCGGTATTTTCAAATACACTGCGATATCTCTGTTCCGAGTCCCGCAGTGCTTTCTCGGCCTGTCTATGTTCGGTAATGTCTTTTATCCAGACCTGTATCCCCGGTTCTCCGCCGAAACCGATGGCCCGGGCATTTATATCAACGTAAAAACATGATCCGTCCTTGCGCAACATCCTTACCTCGTAATGGGATGGCACGGCCTCTCCCTTCATACGCGCCTCTGCCCGACCTCTTGTCAACTCCTGATAATCAGGGTGGTATACAAGCCAGTGGTCCAAGCCCAACAACTCTCCTTCGTCATACCCTAACATCTCATGCAAACGCCGATTTGCAAATATTATCCTGGCCCCTTTTTGTACAAAGACGCCGTCAAAACTCTCCTCGACCAGGGTCTGGTAATGCTCTTTACTTTGCAGTATGGCATGTTCAGATCTCTTTCGGTGGCTTATGTCACGAATAATGCCCTGATATTCAAGAACGGCTCCATTACCGGCCAGTCGAACAGTTACACTTAACAGGCAGTTTATCTTTGTACCGTCTTTTTTAAGCAAGTCCACCTCATAATCCAGGACTGACCCTTTTTGTTCCAGCGCCTGCTGAAACCTCTGTCCATCTTCCGGGCGAACATAGAACTCCCGGAAACTAACTCCCATGATCTCTTCTCCGGTATATCCGAAAAGCCCTAATGCGGCCTCGTTGATGTCGACGATCTCGCCCTCTCGAGTGGTAATGACAATGGCATCCCTGGAATTTTCAAAGAGTGTGCGGCATCTTTCCTCATTTGCCAGCATCTTTTTCTCTGCCAGTTTGCGGTCAAGGGATTCCTTTTCTAATTCATCAACCCTTTGTTTCAATGCCTCATAATCCGGTTTTTGGATCATTTAAGTATTACCCCGTGATGACTACTTGAACCCCGTAGCTTATTCTCAGCGAAAGCGCCTTATCTTGAATCTGCCGGGAAATTAATAGTAAAGGTTGTCCCTCCTGATTGATGGCAGTCTTCCTTGCTCGAGCAAAACTCGCATTCGCTGATCCTGCCTGGGCACACATCCGTCTCTTTTGGTATGAATTTACACCTTGAAGATATCATGTCTATTTTGAAATTATAGCGCTCGGAGAAGATTTTCATGCGTAACAGGTCGGCTCCTTTCCCGCCGGCATTGAAATCAAAGGGCCTTTTGGAGGAATATGCCATGGTATCCTGGGTAGCAAAAAAGCCTTCAAATATACGGCGCTGGGCGTCTTCTATGATACCGACTCCATAGTCGCGCACCACCAGTTCCGTGCCTTCCCCATTTTTTCGAACAATTACCTCTATTTTACCTTCATCCGGTGTGTTTTCTATGGCGTTTTTTAGGAGACCGTCAACCACTTTCCGTAAAGGATCCAGTGGCATATTTAATGGCATCGCAGGTTCAAGATGGCTTATAACTTCAACCTGTCGATGAGAAAACAGATGCTTAAGATCTTCAAATCTCTTTTTGACATATTCACCCAAGATAATCCTTTCCGGTACGATTTTTTTGGTTCCAAAGGTCTCCTCAATCCGTTTTCCTATGGCTTCGACGACAGGACCTTCTCCCAACTGCTCGGCAAAAAGAGTCTCAATTTCATCCTTGCATTCGTCGAGCATCAGGGAAAGAAGATCAAATACCTTGTAATCTTTACCATGCATGATATCTTCCACCTGGTTTTGGATCTCCATTATTCGGTCCAGATTCCTTTTGCTTCTCTCTATTGTTGCCTTCCATTTATTTTCGGGAAGGGTTGCCAGTTTTTTTACCAGTATATTTATAGAACCTGAGAGCACGGAAACCGGGGTCTTCAATTCATGGGACAGGTGGTTCATAACTTTGTCTTTTGCCCTGTTCAGACTTGTAACCTCCCTGTATGCTCCCTTCAATTCCTCAGCGAACCTGGCGTTTTCAATGGAAAGGGCAACTGTTCCCGCTATCATATTCAACATCTCGACATCAGTCTCGTCAAAAGCCCCTTCCTTTTTATTGATGGCGCATAATACTCCGAAGATACGGTCACTGCTTTTCAGGGGCATGAGAAGCAGATTCCTTGTCTCGTATCCCAGCTTTCTGTCTCTTTCCTTGTAAAAACCCGGATCCTCGGAGGCGTCTGAAACAACGATAGGTTCACCCGTCCTGATAACCTTGCCTGCCACAAGCTGATCAATGGGAAACCGGATTTCCTTTACTCTTTGCTGGGTAGCGGTGTCATCATAGGCCACGCCCTGAAAAAATAGTTCTTCCTTTTCCTCATCGAGCAATATGATAAGCGAACCTTCTGACTCCAGAAGTAGTTTGACCTCGCTGCTGATATAATCTAACAGTTCTTTTAAGTCGGGATATTCCGGGAGGGCCATGCTGATATGCAGTATTGCCTCGTTGTTGCGAGCGATCCTCTTTTCCTTGGTTATGTCCCTCAGTATTACAATTTCTCCGCCGGCCTCTTCTTCCCCCTCCGAATATATTCCGGCCCTCATTATTACATCCAGAATCCGGCCGTCCTTTGTCAGGCGCTTGGTTTCGTGTCTTAGTATGATCTTTTTATCAAGAAGTTCCTTGATCATCTCGCTGGTTTGCTGCTCCATACCAGGTGGAGCATATGGTATGGTCTTTCCTTCCAATTCCTCAAGGGTCCAGCCGAAGATTTCGGTGAATTCGGAGTTCAGGTAAAAGACACGGCCATCCAGGTTGAATATAACCATGGGGTAAGGGACAAAATCCAGGAAGTTTATCAGGCGCCTCTCGGATTTGCTAAGACCCTGCTCAGCGAGTTTCCGCTCGGTGACATCCTGCAGGGTTTCTATTGCGCCGGTGATATTTCCCTGAGCGTCCTTTAGGGGTGAAGCGGTAAAAAAAAGCCATGTGTCGCCTTTCTTCAGATCGCGAAAAAGCCTCTCAGACTCATACCCTCCATCAGTAACTACGGATTTTTTATACTTCCCGCGATAGTACTTGGCGATTTTTTCTTCTGATGCATTGTCAACGATAAGGTCAGCCATGACCGGTCTTTCTTTAGGGTAGAAAGCAGCCCACTGTTTTCGGGTCCCGATTATCTCATGCGCAGAAATACCTGTCAGGTTCTCATAAGCCCTGTTAACGTGGGTGACAGTGTGATTATTATCAATTACAAAGGTTGGAATGGAAGTCTCTTGAAGGATCTGGAAAAGCCTTTTTTCGCTTAGTAGCAAGGCCTCCTCTGTTTTTTTCCGCTCAAAAACTTCTTTTTCAAGCTCACTGGCTCTTTTCTCCAGTTCTTCATAAGTTATTTTTGCCACAATTAAAAAACCCTCCAAATGCATTAAAACACAAAAACCCCATTAAGCTTCTTTATCCTTGGCTGATCTCAATATTTCTTATGCCGCAGGTAATTTTCAGGCCTGTTAACGTGCCGTTTTTATACCCCTTCATTTCTGCTTTTTGTTGTCAATTCGCTATGGCCCCAAAAATTTTGTGCATATTCCGGTAGAAGTCTGCAAATGTTAAAAGACGCTCGAGGCGCTAAACTTTTGGGATAGCTGGGACAGCAGGTTCAGGCATTTTCTTGCCGCTTCCGGTGTCATGGTGCCCATGCCGCAGGACGGTGTGAGGATGGATCTTTGGGCGAGTAGTTGAGGTTCTATTCCCCATTCATAAACACGGTAAAGGCCCTCATTGAGTTTGGCAAAGAGGTCTTCTGTTGATTCCTGGCCGGTGAAATCTGATGTGGGGACGATTCCCCATGCCACGGTCCCACCTCCCTTTAGGAACGGCACAATATTATCCGGATAAAGCAAGAAATAGTCCATATATCCAAACGCATCAAAGTTGATTATGTCGGGACCGGCTTCTATGATCATGGACCAATCCGTGTTCCCGCAACAGTGAATCCCGATCAAGGTGTCGGAATGTTCCCGCAGGTAATTAATGATCGTGCGAAGGCTATCTACGACCACATGGCGTTCAACAGGTGAGAAGGCCGATCCAAAACCGGAGAGGGAGGGTTCGTCTATGAATATTATTGTTTCTTTCCCGGACTTTTCGAGTTTCCTGACCTGCCAGAGGGCCTTAATGGCCAGGCCGTTCACCAAGGCCTCCAAGATTTCGGGGTTGTAAAGCACTGATTTACCGTTCAGATCGGTGATGCTTGATGCAAATGTGATGGGACCTGTTGTATGCCCCTTGATGTAGCAGGCGTCATCCTGACCCTGTTCAACTATCTCTAACAGGGTATAAAGGCCCGGGGCATATGCTTTGCTCATGGCAAAGTAGTCAATCTCCTGGGACAAAAAATGGTCATAGAAGGTAACGAGTTCCGACTCTGTACTTTTTTCGCCTGATATGAAAAGCGACCTCTTTTCTTCATCGATTTCCAGGAGGGGTAGACCTTCACTGTACTGTATGGACATATCTTCCAGGAAACTGCGTTTTACAAGTTGTGGCCAGAAGGGTATGGAAGGGATCGTTTTCAGAATTTCACGGCAGGTGGCCTCAATTTCTTGGAAAGGAACGCTTCCGATGCCGGTGGCTAAAAAATTAAAAGCGGGCGCTCTATCACGCATGGCCTGACTCCTGGATCCTTTCCAGCCATCCTTCTAAAACCGAGATCATTTTTTCCGTTCTCGCCCTGATCGCATCCTCGGGAGGCACCTTTTTCTCTGGTTTTTCGGAAACTTGTTCCTTAAGCTCTTCAAGGCGCTTTATGGAAGCCTTGTCCTCGGGGTTATCGAGTACTACCCTTTCATAAGTGCTGATGGCCTCATGTACCAGTCCCTGGTTATAATAGATCTCCGCAAGCGTTGGCGTTGCAAGATCAGTGAATGCTTCACCTTCCTCTTCTGCGAGCGGGGTAACCTCCTCGGGCACACCTTCAATCTCTTCTTCCCCGGCAGTCACGATTTCTTCCGATATTTCCGGGAGGAACTCTTCTTCAATTTTTTCTTCTTCGACTGAGGCAACTTCCTCGGGGGGCTCCGGGGGTTCTGTTATTATCTCTTCTTCGAATTCTTCCTCTAAGGCAGGGCCTGTTTCCTTCGGAATTTCGGGAGCTTCCGCCAGGGGTTCTTCTTCAACCGGTTTTATTTTGGCTAAGAGATCGACTGCTTCCTGGTCGTCCGGGTTGTGTGCAAGATATCGTTTGAGGGCATCGGAAGCTTCCTCATGTCTTTTTTGACGGATGTAAATTTCGGCCTGAAGTTTATATGCGGGAATCAGGTTTTTTATATCTGACGTTATCCTGTCTAATTCCCTCTCTGCCTGGCCGATAAAGCCCATTTCAAGGTAAGTCTCTGCCAGGAGGTTCCTTAGACTTATATCATTCGGGTAAAAGTCCAGGGCCTTTAGACATTCAGTGATCACCTCACCGAATCGTCCTTCTTCTTTGATTTTGCTGAGCACCAAAAAAACGGTATTCTGAGAAGGTCCACTTCCTAAGATCCGGCCAAAAATATCATTCGAATTTTCCATTGCGCTGCACCTCCCTTTCGGATCGCCCGTTTTTCTCACGGTGTTGGGCCTTTTTTGTTATGCTTCCGGTATCCTTACTGTGAGTTTCTTTTTTATCAAACCGGTATATTATCTCGTTTTTCTTGATGAGGCTGAGCTCCTTCCTTGCCACGGATTCAATATATTCCATATCCGTTCGAAGGCGATGCACTTCTTCGAGCAGGGTCTGGTTTTCCTCTGCCAATTGGTGTATCCTGTCCACATAGGCCTTACGCTCCATCTCAGTGCGGTATAAATGTATAAGACCCTGCTCACCGAACCCCAGCCAGGCCATGACGGGTGCTAAGAAGCAGAGGAGAATCAATGGGATTTTCCAGATTTTTCTCTTTTTAGATGCCAGTTCAGTACACCTTTTTGGGCTCCCACTGGGCCGCAATAATAATGGAAGATACGCCCGCCCTTTTTGCGAGGTCCATTACATGAACCACCGTGCCGTGTTTTACGTCTTTGTCCGCCTGCAAAAGCAGGTGAATAAGACCTTCTTTCTCAACGATGTTTTGAAGTCTCGGACCGATGTCCTTGAGATCAATCTTTTTATCCTTGATAAAAGTGCGGCCCTCTCTGTCAATCACTATCGTGATTTTGTGGTCGCCACTGTCGTATGCCTTCTGGGCCACTTTGGGCAGCCTTATGGGAATCCCTGAAGCAACGTTAAAATGGGAGGTTACCATAAAAAAAATCAAGAGCAAAAAGACGACATCAATCAGGGGCGCAATCCCCAGCGTGGGCTCTTCCTCTTTGGGTTTTCGAAATCGCATGGCTTATTAAAACCTACAGTGAGCGGTTCAAGGTTCAAGGTTCAAGGTTCAAAGGTTATAATCCATCGAAATCCATCACTTTACAGCACAATACCAAGATTAATTTTTTTCACCCATTGGATAAAACATCCGTGTCGTCTCTACCGAGGTATCATTCTTTTGATATCAGACAGTTAGGGCTCTTTAACCGTGAACCGTGAACGTTGAACCGCTTAACCCAGGTAAAACCCGTAGGGGTTCAGAGGTTCACGGTTACTGAAACCTTTTCTCCGGCCTGTTCGGATCATTTCTCAGACTGGCTGTAGCTTTCCATGAGATCTACTAACCTGATGGAATTTTCTTCCATTTCAAAAATCAGGGCGCCTGCCTTATCCTTCAGGTACCGGTAGCATACCAGGGTAGGTATCGCAACACAAAGTCCGGTAGCCGTTGTAATCAGGGCCTCGGCAATTCCACCGGCCAGGGGACCCGGGTTACCAATACCGTGGATCGATATGGCATTAAAGGTCTTGATCATCCCGGAAACCGTACCAAGAAGTCCCAGAAGGGGTGTCAAATTGGCAATTGTTGAGAGTATGGCCACATTTTTTTCAAGAATCGTTGCCTCCCGTGCCCCTCTTTCCTCGATTGCTTCTTTAACGAGCCACATGCCCCGTTGCGTACTTTTCAAACCCGCCAAAAAAATTTTGGCAATGGACGACGTATCACTCTGGCACAGAAAAACCGCTTCTGCGATTTTCTGTTTTTGCAGCAGTTCTTTCACATTGCGGATGAACTCCTCGGGAAGAATATGCTTGCGCCTCAAGACCCACATGCGTTCAAAAAAAACAGCTAACGCCACAATGGAGCACAAAATAATCGGGTACATGAAGATGCCGCCCTTTACCAAGAAGTCAATCATAATACCTCCGAAAATTTTGAGTATATCTGTCTTCTATCTGTAGTATTATATAGTTAGATCCATAAGGAAGTCAAATATGGAATTTTTTCATAAACACACAAACTCAAGCTCTGTCGCTTCTCAATCTATTCCTTGACACTTGGTGAACTTTTACAAATAATATCAATTGGTTTCTTTTCCTGCCACACAAAACCTCATCCCTCTGGCCTGTTAAGAGTGAGATCGTCTGTGCCTGCCCGGGGATTGAATTTTTCAAAAGGACAAAGGCCTTGAAAACACAAAAAAATGAAAAAATCTCGGATTTAAGAGAGCAAAAATCTCCCATTAGCAGTGCATTGGATATTCTTAAAGAAGTATCCCCGCTTTCCGGCCAAATGGTCCTGGATCGAATTTTGAGAGAGGATAACCCACGGGAGTTGATTCATGGTTTGCCCCAGGAAGATTTTTTTTGGCTCGTAAAAAAGGCTGGTGATAACGATTGTCTCACCTTGCTTGAAATGGCATCTCAAGATCAGTGGCAGTATCTTCTGGATATGGAACTGTGGAGAAAAGACCGCCTTAATCCGGACAAGGCCTTCCAATGGCTTGAAAAACTTAACCAGGCGGACCCTGATAAACTTGCAGGATGGCTGTTTGTAGAAGGCGAGGCCTTTGCCTATTTTTATTTCTTTAAAAGCATCCAGGTGGTGATCAAGGAAGAGGAAGAGGTTCTTAACCTGGATGAAGATTTTATTTCCTTTGACGGAGTTTTTTATTTCAGGGTCCTTGACAAAAGATACAGAGAAACAATTGAAGGTATCCTGCGCGCCATGGCCGAATATGACCTTGATCGTTACCAGGCGGTACTTTTGGGGCTTGCCGGTGTCCTCCCGGCAGAAATCGAAGAAGACATGTACCGTATGAGAAATATTCGTCTGGCCGAACATGGCTTTCTTCCCTTTGATGAAGCTCTTTCAATTTATGCTCCTCTGGATGCCGGGACGATTAGCGCCGAGGAACCGGGGGAGAATGCTCATATCTTTACCGATGAAATAGGGCGTTCCCTTGTCCCCGTCTCGCCCCTGTACCACGCCGGGGGCCCGAACCTGTTGATGGAAGCCTTCTCAATGATTACCGACGGTCTTTTGATGGACCGGATTCGCCTTGAATTTGCCGGTCTTTGTAACCAGATCCTCTCGGCGGACGGTATTATGGCCGACGATATTGAAGTTCTGATCAAGACATGCAGAAAAGCTGCCGGATATTTGAACCTCACCCTTGAAAAACTATGCGGTGAGGATCTTGCTTCCGCCGAAAGGCTTCTGAGAGACCATTCCCTGGTATCTGTTTTTCGCGTGGGGTTCGGCCTGGCCCTGAAACTGAAGTGGAAATCGGAGGCATGGTTAAAGAAAAGCTGGTTTTATGGCCACGACCTGGAGTTTGGCTTCTGGGGCGAAGACTGGGGTGGAACCCTGACCGGTCTTTTAGAAGACAAGCCCCGTTTTTACGTGGGTCTAAAAGAGGGAGAAGGATATAAGAACTTTGAAGAACTCGATGAGTTGGATGCCTGCGGCAGACTCATAAACCGCTTGAGGGTTTTAGACGGGTTGCTTGCTCGATTGACCGGGCTTTATCCATTGGATGAGGCGGTCATTCAGAGTCCACGGTTGACCTTTCACAGGCTCCTCTTTAATTTCTGGGCCCGGCAACTGTTAAAATTAGAGCCGTGTTTTTCGAGCATTTCCCTGGCACAGGCCAGAGAATTCTTTGACCGCATAAGGGCCGGGAAGGAAGTTGCTCCATACCGGATTTCCGAATTTAAACAAAAACTTGTCCGCGATTTTGTGGCCTTGGATTCCTCTGTTGAGGCTGAAGACGCGGAAACCCTTAAAGCGACCTTATCCCTTATCTGGGAAGAATTCGGCGAGGAGTATCAATGGGTGTCCGCAAGTGATCTGGACGGGAGGTTCACAAAATTTATCCGGATCATGTCCTGATGTATAAGTTCAATATTTGGGGGAACTCGAATTTATGGGGACATCTCTTGAATAACGACCGGCGTCCGTCGAGGCATGGGGAACTCTTTTCAAAGAGGCGCATCTTTATTTTTACAACGCATCTGCCACGCCCCAAATACCTTAACAACTCGGCTTCCGACAGGCGGGACAGCCAGACATTATAGGAGCTATCATCGAAGGGGCTGTCCGGGGCCGAATTGTAAAGAGGACCGCCGTGATTCGGGCAATAGCAAGATTATGCGTCTCTTTGAAAAGAGTTCCCCATGCCCCGCCACTGTGGAATCACGCCGCTCATTATTGAGCTATCACGTCCTGATCTCCTGAACCATAAATACCATGTATGAAATCGCAAAGCAGAGCAGGGTTATGGCAATAAGGGCAGTCATATGCGGAAACACGACAATAATGCTCTGGCCCAATGGGAGGGGATTCTGAAAACGGGACGCTAAGAGCTTCTCCATGGGACTCATTAGGACCAGTGAGCGCGTTGTCTTCCTCATGGGATCAATAATTATAGCAGTGGCCTCGGAATAGAGTACCATGGGAGAAGAAAGCGAAACCATTTCCTTGATCCGGGCATTTTTGAGCACGATTTCCGGTTTTGTCTTCTTTTGCCTGTCCACAGGCGCGACCGTATTGGCAACCACGTCAGCCCCGAGTGATATAAAAAAGGAGAGAAAAATCCAGAGCGCGGCCGATGCCAGTGCGGATGTGGCAATGCTCCTGAAAAGGATGGAAAACAGGATAGAAACCCCGAGCCAGAAGGATATGTAAAAAATGCTGATGATAAGGTAAATAAACAGGCGCCACACCTCTTCAACTCCGGGAACGAGTCCCACAAACGCCATACCGAGACCGGAGATGACTAAGACAGTTGAAAGCAGCATAATGCTTATCGTGGCTACACCTGCCAGGAATTTCCCGTTGATAACCGCGTCCCGGTAAATGGGCTGGGATATAAGCTTAATAAGGGTCCCGTGTGCCCTTTCACGGTTGATAGAATCAAAACCCAGTACCAGGCCGATAAGAGGGCCGAAAAAGGCCACGAACTGGACCATTGAAAACAGGGCCCCAGATCGGAAGAGCGTCGTGTAGGGAAAGAATACAAGACTGCGTGGTGGCGCTGAGACTTCTATATCAATTTCAAGCGATAGCCTGAGCTTTCGTCGACGAGGCGCGGTTCACTATA
>JAIOSR010000555.1 GCA_021107495.1 Desulfobacterales bacterium
AAGCCACTGCCAGGCAATAGAGATGATTCCGAAAAACTCCAGGTATAGGGTGGCGTCTGCCAGAAAAAGTTCCACATTCTTTTTGAGCGCTATTCCCACAAGATGAGACGTGACCGCCTCCAGTTCTTCACATGCCTCTTGCAGTCTTTGGGCATAAGGTTGGAGCACGGGAACCTTTTGCCCTGCCTGTATCGTTCTCCCAACTTCTTTAAGAAAGAACACGAGCGCCCTGCCATCCTTCATGATAACCTTACGGCCTAACAGATCCAGCCCCTGTATACCGGTTGTGCCCTCATGTATGGGGTGTATGCGTGCGTCCCGGTAAAACTGCTCCAAGGGAAATTCATCACAATATCCGTATCCGCCTAAACACTGCAGACCCTGGCTGACCGAGAGAATACCCATTTCCGACGGATATGTCTTGGCCGCGGGTGTCAGCAGATCTAACAACAGGCCGAAGCGTTCTTTCTCTTCTCCGTCCGAAACCTTTATCATGTCAGAATACTCACAGCACTGGAAAATCAGAGAAAGAGAACCCTCCACAATGGCACGCTGATAAAGGAGCATCCGTTTCACGTCAGGATGTTCTATAATGGCAACGGGGGGCAGTGCGGGATCCTTTTCAGAAAGCCTTCTTCCCTGGGGTCTTTCCCTTGTATATTCCAGGGCCGCGTAATAGGCGGCCGAAGCTATGGCGGCCGCGCTCAAACCCACATCGATCCGCGCATCGTTCATCATTTGAAACATGTAAAAAAGCCCCTTGTTGGGCTCACCCAACAGATACCCCCGGCAGTCATCCCTTTCTCCAAGGCTCAACTGGGTGATCGGAGACCCTCTGTACCCCAACTTATGGTAAATCCCGGCCACGTTTAAATCATTTGGGACCAACTGTCCGTTCTTCTGTATCCGCTTATTGGGAACCACGAACAGTGAGATTCCCTTAACACCGGGTGGGGCCCCTTTGATCCTCGCTAACATAAGATGGATAACGTTATCCACGCTATCGTGTTCCCCGGCGGATATAAAGATCTTCTGGCCGTGCATCCTGTAGTAATCACTGTCTGAAGGCTCGGCAAGCGTGGTGATGTCTGACAGAGAACTTCCGGCCTGTGGTTCGGTAAGGGCCATGGTCCCCTGCCATTCTCCGGAAAACATCTTTGGGACATAAGTATTGATCATCTCCTGTGTGCCCAATGATGTAATAAGGTGCGCCGCCCCGCTGGTAAGAAGGGGGTAGACGCTCGCGGAATAGTTGGCCGCGGAAAGAATGAACCTAAAGGCTGCAGAGATCATGAGAGGGAGTTGTTGACCTCCCAGTTCAAAGGGCACGCCGGCCGCTATCCATCCCCCTTCTCCGCACTCCTTCATAAATGTCCGAACCATCGGATGAACCTTTACCTTTCCGTCAATAAATTCAGGCGGGTTTTTGTCCATCTCTCCAAGTGCCGGCTGAAGCAAGTCTTTGCCGATCTTTAGCGCAGTCTCCAGGACCATGTCAAAGATCTCCCTGTCATGTTCCTTAAAATACTCATACCCGGTAAAAGTCTCTAAATCAAAGACCTCATAAAGCATAAATTTCAAATTGCGTTCGCTTACAAATCATTCTGCCATAAAGATTTCCTTTAAATAGAAGTTCACATTTTTAAGTGGAGTGATTCGATCCGCTCATGACCGACTACCTTATGGTCATAAACCAGACAGGCCTGTACATCTTCCGGTTCTAACCAGGGATACCCTTCAAGAATAATCTCGCTGCTATCTCCTGCACCTGACATCCCTAATATATGATCCACAGCAAGACGACGCCATCTTATTATTGGCTTTCCCCCAAATATCTTCGGATTTATTGTAATCCTTTCCAAGAGTTTCTTCTCTTCCATAAGTATCACCACTTATTTCCCTTATGATTTCTTTCTTACACATATTATGCTTTTATATCAAACATTTTATCAATCCGAAATATTTTTAACCCTTCCTTTGAAATGACACTTGTTCCTTCTAACTACCGTGCAGTTTCTGAATGAACACCCTGATGCCGGATACGGCCTTACAACCATGTGCGTCAGCCGGGGACAGGGTTATTCTGCAATCTGGGAAAATATTCGATAAAAATCTGATCTGCAAGCTTGATAAAATTTTCCGGTTTTCAAATCCTTAATATCAAAAGGTACTGTTGAATTTTTTATTTTTGTGTATTTTGCGCCGTTTTGCGGCTATATCATTATCAATCAGATAGAAAAAAAAGGTGAAAGAAGGTTATGGGACACTTCAAATGTAACGAGAAAGATATTTTATTTATCCTGAAAAACCAGTTGAACTACGGCAGTCTGTGCAAGCTCGATCGATACCTTGAACTCGACGAGGATACCCTGGATATGCTTGTGGCCGAGGCCGTCAAGTTCGCAAAAGGAGAGATCGATCCGCTTCAGGAGATCGGTGAAAAATGGGGTGTTGTCTTTGAAGACGGGCAGATCCGCTGCGCACCCGAGTTCAGAGAGGCATTCAAAACATACGCTGAAAATGGATGGACTGCCGCGGCAAGGGACCCGGAATACGGCGGACAGGGCTTCCCTCACATGATGAGGATCGTCATTAATGATTTGATGTACGGTGCATCCCAGGCCTTCAATATGGCGCCAAGTTTGACACACGGGGCCGCTCACCTGATCGAGAGCTTTGCGACCGACGAGTTGAAGGAACGGTTCATTCCCAGGATGTTTAATGGAGAATGGTCCGGTACCATGTGCCTGACCGAGCCCAATGCCGGCTCTAATCTGGCAGCCACACGTATGACGGCTGTTAGGGAAGACGATCATTTCAGGATAAAAGGCGGTAAGATCTTTATCTCCTGGGGAGATCACGACTTGACTGAAAACATTGTTCACCTGGTGCTTGCCCGCGTTCAAGGAGCCCCTGAAGGGGTCAAAGGTATCTCGCTCTTTATAGTACCCAAGATCAGGGTCAATCCCGACGGCTCTTTAGGGGAACCGAATGATGTCCTTTGCACCAGCGTAGAACGAAAGCTCGGGATCCATGCGTCTCCAACCTGCGCACTCAATTTTGGGGACAATGACGGATGTATCGGATACCTCTGCGGAGAAGAGAACCGGGGTCTTGCACACATGTTTCAGATGATGAATGCCGCCCGGATCAACACCGGGGTCAGTGGTATGACCCTGGCAAGTACGGCCTATCAGAACGCCTTGGCATACACCAGGGAACGGGTACAGGGTTTTGATGTGGCACGCCGGAAGCCCGGACAGGTCCTGATCATTGACCACCCTGATATACGCCGTATGCTTTTGTGGATGAAGGCCATGGTGGATGGCATGCGCTCCATGATCTATACGGGGGCCTTCTGGTCGGAACTGTCCATTGAAATGCCTGATGGAGAGGAAAAAGAGCATTACCGGTCCCTTATTGATTTCATGACACCTATTATAAAGGCATATTGCTCGGACATGGGTTTCAGGGTCTGCGAAACCGCCATCCAGTGTCTTGGGGGGTATGGATTCTGCAAGGAATATCCCCTGGAGCAGTATATGAGAGACGCCAAGATCATGTCTCTCTATGAGGGAACAAACGGCATCCAGTCCATGGACCTTTTGGGACGCAAGATGCGAATAAATAACGGCGCGCCTTTTACGGCATTCATGAATGAACTGGAAAGTTTCTGCAGCAATAACGAGAACAACCCCGCCTTGGGAGGACAAATACGTTCCCTGTCAAAGGCGGTCAAAAGACTGGCCCAAGTGGCCGGGGAGATGTCAGACAGGGCAAAATCGGATCCCCTTCAGTGGGCCTCATACACCTATCCGGCACTTTTATGCTTTGGTGATGTAACCATGGCCTGGCGTCTTCTGGATATGGCCCTGATCGCCGATCAAGCCATGGATGAGGGGGGTAAGAACCCTTTCTTTACAGGCAAGCTCATGCAGGCAACCTATTTTACCGGGGTAACCCTGCCCCTTACCATGGCACGACTTGATACCTGCCTGCGAAACGACCGCGAGATTGTGGAGATGCCGGAAAATGCGTTTTAACAAACGAGCTAGGTTCAAAGTTCAACGGTTTACGGTTCACGGCTAAAAACTATGGTGTCGCTTCGCTCCAATGTTTTTATATAATTGACAGAATTCCTTAACTTTAGTTCACTTCAAACTTTAGTTCACTTCAAACTCTTGCAGCAATTATTAGGGCAGAGCCATCCAGCTCTGACTTGGCCCTTCGAAGATCCCGCTACGCGGGGGAGGAACAGATTTTATAAATCCAATAAAGGAGTATAAAACCTTGGGAAGAGAACTGAACGATGTTGTAGTTGTCGACGCCGTAAGAACGGCCTTTGGAAGGGCCGGAGAAAAGGGCATCTTCTGGAATACCAGGGCCGAGGACCTGGTGGTTCCCTTGCTCAAGGCCCTGCTGGAAAGAAATTCACAGATCAGCCCTGACATGATTGAAGACAATGTCTGGGGTGTCACCAACCAGATGAAGGAACAGGGGGGAACCTTAGGCAGGCTCGTCACCATGCTGGCAGGCTGGGGTTATGAGATCCCCGGTTGTTCAATAG
>JAIOSR010000166.1 GCA_021107495.1 Desulfobacterales bacterium
CCATGGCACGGCGATATGCGTTGTTTAAAAGTGGAAATTGACTGACAGAAAGATCAACATACCGATCGTACTGACCGTCCTTTATATCTGTTAGAAATCTATTGATAACGGGTACGGGGATCATATATCCTACATTCTGGGCCACATTGCCGCTAAAGCCCTGGAACGCGACACCTATGACCGAGTTATTCTGCAGAACCGGTCCTCCGCTGTTTCCGGGGTTAATGGCCGCATCGATCTGAATAGTCAGATGACCGTCGGCGGCGGAATGTGAGTACGTCTGGAAATCAATGCGTGAAACAACACCTCTTGTTACGGATAGGCGCTTCCCCCCGATTGGGTAGCCTAGTACCGTTGCGGTTGAATCCAGTGAAGGCATACCCCCTAATGATAAGGGCGACATGCCGTCAAAAAATGATTTTTCGGGCACTTCCAGTAAGGCCAGATCACAGTCATGGGCAATGAACTTGACTTTAGCCTCATACATGCGGGAATCGTTTTCCTTTTGAACTGCGATAAACCGGGCATTACTTGATATGTGGGCGTTTGTCAGTATCCGTTTCCCGGAAATAAGAAAACCTGTGCCCACGCCTCTTGTTATCCTGCCGGGATTCCAGGGAACCGAGTAGTCGGGGACCTGTGCAGTAACACTGATGCGTACGATTCCTTTGCGTATCCTTTCGATATCCTCGACCTCATTGAGGCGCTCATATCCCCAGGCCGGGGATGAAAAAAACATCAAGACCATGATACTTAATAACGCACGCATTCCGGATTTCATTATGCTCCTGCACTACTCAGGTTGTCAGGTTCACGGTTCATGGTTCACGGTTGGTTGTCTTATCTTCATACTGGTCTATATTCATCGCTCCCTAACCTTAAACCGTGAACCCTTGAACCGTGAATCTGGGTTATCATCACTTTATCAAAACTTTGCCTTTAATTCCGTGCCCGGCCATTAGTCATTCAAGAGTATAATGGTTTTGCCGGAAAGATATGTCAGGACGGAATCCACGGGATCGGTTTTTTCGTCTAAAACACGGGGAAGATATTTACGGGTAAAATGAATCCGGCTTGGAAATTTTTCCGAAGAAAAGGAATCCTCCTCCTCTTCAGAGGGTTGACCCGTCTCGCCTTCAAAAATATTCGATACATATTCCATGACATGCCTGTCAAGAGTGATCAGGGGAGTATGATCTTGAAGGTGGACCCCGAAGAGACCTACCCAGGCCTTAATTATTTGGCCCAGATGATGCCTATCCACAAACAGATCTTTTTCAGATTGAGGAAGATCCTCAAACATGCCCTGCGCAGACACACCATCACCAAGAGCCTGCGCAAGGGGTGACTCCTGATTTTTGATCTGGTTGAGCATCTCTTCCTCTTCGACCCTGTTTTCTTCAAATTCCCGGGCCAAGTGGAGAATGAGATGCCATTTGAGAGTGTTGTCTTCCTGAGAAACCGGAGTTTTTTCCCCGGTTTGGCGTATCATTTGCCTGATTTCCCACGGATTATCCTCTGAAAGGCCGGCTTCCCGGATCGCATTCAAAAAGGCAGTATAGCCCTTGTCCCGATTCTGCCCCATCCACGAACGGTATTCAGAGAGCAGCCTCTTGAAATGCCCTTCAGGCTTCATGTTCTCGGCCGGGCGCACGATGCGGATGGATGAAAAGCCCTCACTTTTTGCCTTCGGCATTGGCCCGTCCATAAACCACGGTTGGCAGATCGTTATTTTGCCAAAAAGGGACTGTATCGTATCTGCAAGGGATTCAGGAAGATAAGAGTGAGGAAACAGGATTGCCGAGAGGTCTTTCATTTCTTTTAAACTGTATGGTGACATATTATAATTTTTACCAAAATATCGCAGAGAATTTCAACTGAAATCAATCATCAACACCAATCCTTGTTTTATTCTGTGACATCTGTAGGTTGGGTTGAACTTTCCTGCGATTCCGTTCTATTTGATGTTCAAAAGGTTTTACCCTATGCTGATTTCGCAGTTAAGGGCATTTTAGCAGTTCTTAAAAGCATACAAGGAAAGACCGTGCTAAATATAAGGAATGAATACGATTCGAAATATTCTGTCCAGCAAGGCATAACCAATAGCCGGAAAAGGCGTATAAGCCAAATGAGTAGGGTTTCAATGCATAACACAGTAATAAAATTGATAAACTCGTAATAGGAAAGAAGAGAGACGAAAAGGCTTGAATTTTATTTGGGGCGGGCTTAGGCCCGCCCCAAATGGTTTTTGAAAAAAACCCTTAATCCTCCTGAAGCTCTTTTATGTTTGCATAGAAATCGAGGATCTCCGGGTTTTTGAGGGCATCCTTGTTCTTTACTTCCTGACCCTGGATGACCTTTTTGACTGCCAGTTCCACTTTTTTCATATTAAGGGTGTAGAGTATTTCCGGCACGGCTAAGATCTTTGCGGGCACATGCCGCGGCGAGGCATTGACGCGTATGGTTTTTTTGATACTGCCTTTGAGTTCTTCGGTCAACTCGGAACCCTCGGCCATCTGAACAAAGAGAATGACCCGTACATCGTTCTTCCAACTTTGTCCAACCACGAGACTGTCCTGGATCTCCTCCAATTGTTCGACCTGCCGGTAGATCTCGGCGGTGCCTATACGGACTCCGCCCGGGTTTAATGTGGTATCCGAGCGGCCGTAGATGACCACACCACCACGGTCGTTTATCTCTATGAAATCTCCATGACGCCAGATATTGGGATAAACATCGAAATAGGCGGCATTGTATTTTTCTCCTTCGGGATCATCCCAGAAATAGATCGGCATGGAGGGAAAGGGGGCTGTGCATACCAGTTCACCCTGGTCGTTGATGACCGGTTTTCCGTTGTCATCAAATGCCTCTACTTTCATGGCAAGGCCCCTGCACTGGAGTTCCCCGGCATAGACCGGACCTATTGGATTTCCAAGGGCAAAGCAGCCGTTGAGGTCGGAACCCCCGGAAATAGAGGCCAACTGGAGGTCTTCTTTGATTTCATTGTAAATGAACTCAAACCCTTCTATGGAAAGAGGTGATCCCGTTGAAAGAAGGGCCTTGATGGATGATAAGTCATACTCTTTGGAAGGTTTTACTCCCGCGTTTTGGAGGGCCGCGATATATCCCGCACTGGTTCCGAAGATGGTTATTTTTTCATCCTGGGCCATCTTCCACAGTGCCCCGGGATCGGGATGAAAGGGGTTGCCGTCAAAGAGCACAAGCGAGGCACCCAAACTCAGGGAGCAGGTTAACCAGTTCCACATCATCCAACCGCACGTGGTGAAGTAAAATATGGTGTCCTCCCGTTTCAGGTCGCTGTGGAGTGAGAGTTCCTTCATCTGGTGCAGGAGAATTCCACCTGCACTCTGGACCATGCATTTGGGAAGCCCTGTGGTCCCGGAAGAGTACATTATGTAAAGGGGGTGTTCAAAGGGGAGCTGCTCAAACTCAATTTCCAGATTTGATTCGGAAGATTTGAAATCCCGATAATGGACCGAATTTGGAAGGCCACTGATATCCGCCTCCTGCTCCGTGTACGGTACAACCACCACTTTTTCAATGCTCGGGAGTTGTGCCAGGATATCTGAGATCCGTGCAATGGAATCAAGGCTTTTTCCTTTGAACCAGTAACCGTTGGCAGTGAAAAGGACCTTGGGTTTGATTTGACCAAACCGGTCCAGAACACCCTTGATGCCGAAATCCGGGGAGCATGAGGACCACGTCGCGCCCAGGCTTGTTGCCGCTAACATGGCTACGATGGTTTCGGGCATGTTGGGCATAAAAGCCGCAACCCTGTCTCCCACCTGAACGCCTGCTTCCTTGAGCGACTTAGCTACACGGGCGACCTCATCATAGAGTTCGGCATAGGTCATTTTGGTGGAATCATGGTCCTCCCCCTTGAAGATAAGGGCCACTTGGTCATCCCTGTATCGAAGTAGATTTTCAGCAAAATTAAGCTTGGCCCCCTGGAACCATTTTGCCCCGGGCATCTTGGTCACATCGTCTATGACCTGATCGTAAGATTTTGATGCCTTGATTTCGAGAAAATCCCACATGACAGCCCAGAAATCCGGGATATTATCAATGGACCACTGATACAACGGGGCGTATTCAGTGAAATTCTGGTTGTGCTTTTCATTTATAAGGTTCATAAACCTGTACATGTTGGTGCCTTTGACCCTCTCCTCGGAAGGTTTCCACAATAGTTTAGACATTTTTACCTCCTGCGATATATGATTGAATATGATTTTGATATCCTAATTTCTTAGGAATTTCCTTTTTTAGGGCTGTCTGTCTGCGTGTTTTGTCGCACAGGCAGCCGCAGCCGCATTTCATAAAATCGCGAAAGCGATTTTATGTCTTAGAATAATTTCTCAAAACGAAATATTATAAACATAGATTTTTTACGGCGTCAACTCAAGAAATTTCAGAACAAACCTGATCAATATGAACCCAACACTGTCGACCTCGTAAAAAGTAGCGCTGCGTTTTTTTACTCGGCGGAAGAGGGGGTACCGCTTCCCCGCCATTTGAAGTGAAATCAAATGGTTCCACCCTTCCCCCAAACCGGGGTTTAGTTCCGCCTATAGGCGGGACCTGCTGATGGAATTTTTATGAGCCCATCAACCCTGACTTATTGCATAATAAATGCTTGAAAAAAAGGAAATAAGTCAATAAGTTGGGATATATCACACAATAAGGAGCGGAATATGTACAGAGTGATGATACGGGATAATATGTCCCCTCGGGCCAAAGAGATCTTAGAAGAGACAGGGCAGATCGAGGTTGTTGTGGACAATGACAAGGCCGCGAACGATCCGGATGTACTTTCAGGGATCATAGGTGAGTTCGACGGTTTAGCCGTGCGTAGCGGAACAAAAGTCAATGCACAGGTGATTGAAAAGGCCGGGAGGCTCAAGGTGATAGGTCGGGCGGGAATCGGGGTTGACAATATTGACGTGGGTAAGGCCACAACAAGGGGTATCGTAGTCATGAACGCCCCCGGTGGGAATACCGTAACAACAGGTGAACACGCCATCTCCATGATACTCGCTCTGGCCCGCAATATTCCCCAGGCAACCGCGTCCATCCGTAACGGCAAATGGGAAAAAAAGAAGTTTATGGGTGTGGAGATTTCCGGAAAGACATTAGGAATCGTCGGCCTGGGTAATATCGGAAGGGTTGTGGCCTCCAGTGCGCTTGGACTCAAGATGAAAGTGATTGCCTCGGACCCCTTTGTAACAAAAGAGGCGGCAAGTTCCGTGGGCGTGGAACTGGTAGACCTGGACGAGCTTTTCTCAATGGCCGATTTTATTACACTACACGTGCCTCGCATGGAAGAAACAAGGAATCTGATTCGAAAAGACTCGATTGCCAGGATGAAACCGGGTGTGAGGATCATCAATTGTGCCAGGGGAGAGGTCGTTAATCTTGACGATCTTTACGAGGCTCTTTCGAGCGGGCATGTGGCCGGGGCGGCCCTTGACGTATATCCCCGGGAACCGCCCGAGCCTTCCTGGCCCATACTTAATCACCCAAATGCTATTTTTACTCCCCATTTAGGAGCGAGTACTGGCGAGGCCCAGGTGAAAGTTGCTGAAATGATAGCCAGGCAGATGACCAGTTATCTGATTGATTCGGTGATTATCAACGCAGTCAATTTTCCTTCAATCCCTACCGAAATGTTGGATAAGCTCCACCCGTATCTGGGCCTGGCCGAACGCATGGGTTCCATTATGGGCCAGTTAGTCCGACAACCTCACGACGTGACCATTACCTACAGCGGGGATGTGGCCGAGTTTGATACAAGGGTCCTCACACGCGCGGTGCTCAAAGGGCTTTTGGGCTCCTTTAGCGATATGCCGGTGAATTTTGTAAATGCCCCGGCCTTGGCCAGGGATAAGGGACTTAAGGTCGAAGAAACCATCAGCCAGGAGACCCATGATTATACCAATTTAATCCGTATCAAACTTCCGGGATTGGAAGAGGATTTGAACGAAGTGTGGGGAATCATCTATGCAAAAAAACACCAGAGGATTGTTCGCTTGGGGCAAATTCACATGGATGCGATTCCCGAAGGGGATGTTCTGGTTATACAAAATGAGGACCGGCCCGGTGTTATCGGGAATTTAGGTACACTTCTTGCCCGCCGTGGGATTAATATTGCCCGATTTAATTTAGGGCGGCGGGAAGGGACGGCGATTTGCATGGTTAATATTGATACGCCGGCAGAAGAAGAGGTTATCGAGGAGATTCGTTCCCTGCCCAATATCCTAACCGTTAGAAGGATTAAATTGGATTAGTGTGCTGCAGGAAGACGTCAGAGACAAATTGCGTTTGGATCACGAAGACGTGCTCCGCCTGAATTTTATCAGGAACCCGGGTGTTTTTTTATACAGGCGGCACCATCGTGCCGGACTCCGCTCGCACATAATGCAGGTACTGAATCCGGAGGATGTGAAAAGGGAAAAAGAGGGTGTAATCATAGATGGATTGAGGCATTTTCCCAAGGCCGGTCCCTTGAAGATGTTGAGGGTCTTTAGAAAGAGATTCAACAGCATGAAAGACGCTGAAGAAGAATTGATGCGTGTAAAGATGGTGGAAAAATTTCTCGAGCCCGATTGCATTGCAAGGTCCGATGAATTCCTCGTTCATTATGAGCTGAACGGAAAATATCAAATTTTTCTTTGCGGTCTTCAGGAGTACTTGGAAGGCGAGATCCTTGATCCCTGGAGCCATCTGGATGAAGACCGTCTGGTGTCGTTTTTGTATCGCATGGGTTTTAGAAGACAAAAAGATTCTGAGTCGACAGGTGAACGGTGGATCGGCAGGGTTCGTGAAAATGCAGACAGGTTAATAGAAAAAATAAAACAAATGATCCTGCAGGCGGGTCATGTCCCGGATCTTGCTGGTATGGGGAATCTCATCCTTACAAGATCCGGAAACATAAAGCTCGTGGATATCAACAATATCTCCAGAACCTCGTTTGAACGCACTATACCCATAGATGACAGGGGTTATCCCGTGTGCGACAAGTCCATCGAGGCCCTCTCCCTCCTGGAACGGAAATTGACCGGCAGGTCTTTAGACGAAAGGGACGTTATCTATAATACATTCCTTGACCCTGAAAGAATGAAGGACGTTAAGAAAATTGAAAAAAAGTTTCACTCCTTGCTTACAGAAGATCGTGCAGCTTCCGGTGCAGATCAGTATATTCATCGCTTTTGAAACAGAACCTGAGGTCGAGGAATCGTTTCCGAAGCGCCCTGACCTTATCAATGACATTGCTGTGGTTTATTACCACGTCATGAATCAACCCTGCCAGGGAGAGAAAATCATCTTCTTCCATTCCGAAGCGGGTCATTTCGGATACTCCCATTCTCAGTGCCCCTGACGCGGTAAAGCCTTCCTCGTCGGTGCTTGCCTGGTAGTTGCAGATGATGTTGTTGGATTCCAGCCTTCCCGCTATTTCAGGTCCGTGACTGTAACCCACGTCCACCACCACCTGATGGGTTTCGGTAAAATCGATTTCAGGATCACCGGCCACATCCAGCCCTGAATCGCTTAATGCCTTTGCAAATGTCTTTGCATTTTTTATGACCTTTGCCTGGTATTCTCCCTTAAAGTGATTCATCTCGTACGCGGCCATGAGCAGACCCAACAGCGTTCCGGGGTGGTGATTGGACACGGATCCGGGAAAGGCACGGCGTTCCAGGGCCTCCCAGAGCTCTTAACGCTCTTCGTGTTCCTGAAAACGGCTGCCCACAACGCCGCGCTGGGTGCCGAAGAAGGTCTTGTGGGTGGATCCTGTAACAAGGTCTGCCCCTTCAGCAAACGGCTCCTGGAAGTGTGGTCCTATGAGTCCCAATACATGGGCCATGTCGTACATTACCACCGCGTCCATACCCTGGGCGTCAAGGAACCGGCGGATCTCTGCCACAGGTTCCTTGTGCAACACCATGCTCTTACCAAAAATGATAAATTCCGGGCGGTACTCATCTATCAATTCCAGGGTTGTCTGAACATCAATCTTAAAAGGGTTTTCAACCAGCACCGGGAAATTTACCACGGCAGGTCTTTCCGTTCGGGGATCCCTGGCAACGTAGTCTTTAAGCGCTCCCATTGGCTGGGCGCTCAAGTGACCCCCCTTTCCGATATGGTTGTTCATCACCTGGCGGATTCGTCGTGGCTCGCATTTGCGGTCGCCGCGATTTATGTAATCCACCATGGCGCTGAAAACGGCAGTGTTGGCCATCTGCCCGCTAATGAGGCGGGTCTCCACGTTGTCACACCCTAAGAATTCTCGCATCTCCTTTTCAAGCATTAGCTCCACCTGGCCGATAAATTCTGTGCCCTGGTAGTAAAAAATGTCGGCGTCGTAAAATGCCTTTGATTTCTTGTGCTCTGCATATCGGAATGTCGGATCCATCACGGAAAGAAGCCTTACCATGGGTGACATGGTCATTTCCGAGGGGATCAGGTTGATACATTGCTTCTGTCGCCAAAGGGTGTTCTCCAATGACTTTTCCAGTAGTCTGCGGACCTTGGCGGGCGAATCGCCTGCAGGTATCCCCTTATCCGCTAACCGGTGATTGTAGACGATCGGACGGGAGTAGGGTGGGGCATCGGTGCGAATATGGAATGGCACTACCAGGGCTTCAACCGCCTTACCTCGGATATCTATGGTAACCTCGTCTCCCTCGATAATGTCACTGTCCATGTAGCCAAAGCAGATTGACCGTAATTGATGTTGATCGGTCTGGACCGATTCCAGTCCTTCGCCCTCAACGGTCCAGGTGGGAACCATGGTGCCGCTGGTGACATAACCCACATGTTTTTCTCCCTTGAAGACCTTGGCCCCGTCACGGGCGATCCCTCGTCCTGCAACGGCAATCGATCTGGTCATGCGCGGCAGGTCATTGATAAGGGTATAGTCCCGCGAGAGTATCTTCTTGAAGGCCTCCTGCTGCTTTTTCAGTGCTTTTTTGCCGACGAAATCCATTTTAAAGGGCGAAAAACTCACTGCAAATTTTGACAGGGGGCAGGACATAATGGGGATTTCTTTACCATCAGGGTCTTCACCCAGTTCATGGCCGTAAAGAGGGAGACCGGCCTCAAGGCGAAGGGTGTCCCTCGCTCCAAGACCGATGGGGGTTGCCCCCTTATCAACGATCTTGTCCCACAACCGGGTACCGTCTGTCTTATCAGCAAAAAGTTCAAAGCACAGGGGCTCCCCTGTGTAGCCGGTACGGGCAACTTTCACTTCGGCACCCGATATGGTGACTATACTTACCGAGTTTCGCACCGGTTCCGGGAGTTGTCCGGAATCAATGATCTCTTCCATCAGTTGGCGGGACATGGGACCCTGAACCGCTAACATGACGATTTCTTTGGAACGGTCCGTGAGTTCAACATCGTCAAAATCCTTTAATAGTGTCTGTAAATGGTCCCAGTCCTTGTCCAGGTTGGCGGCATTGACCACAAGCAGGTACTCGTCCTCGACAAAGCGATAGAGATATGCATCATCCACGGCCCCGCCGGTTTCTGTGGGAATAAAAGTGTACTGGGAACCCGTCACCCTTATGTCAAGGGCGTCGGCATTGTTGCTCAAGGCATGTTGAAGAAACCTGAGGGCTCCATTGCCCCTTACAATGAAACGTCCCATGTGGGAGACGTCAAAAAGTCCAGCCCCCTTGCGAGTGGCTAAATGTTCCTGCACAATGCCGGTAGGGTAGAAAATGGGCATGTCCCATCCGACGAATTCTACCATCTTGGCCCCTGAGGCCACATGCCTGTCGTGAAAAACGGTCTGTTGAAGTTCAGTCATGAGATTAATCGTTTCCTCCTTGTCACCCCCTGAAAGGGGGAAGCATGCAAAAATTAAAAATAAGTGCCCCTGATATCAGGATTTGGGTCTTTCGTCAACATAAGAAGGAAATTCGTAACCTATAATCAGGGTCTGAGTTGTCGGATTTTTCCTTCGATTCCAGGTCTCACGGCCTAATCATGCCGACCCCTTCCTGTTCTCCCGGTTTCTAAAGAAACGGGAAGCCGGGAGGTCCCCCATCCGTAATTCCCTGAAATGACGAAGGCCTCCCACCAGTCACTCAGTAAAGCCCTGACAACCCGGTACCGACTTGAATAGTCATCATGTTTTGTGATTACGTACGCACATTCAACATGGAATTTGCATTCATATGTGGTATATGATAAATGCATAAAGTTTTCAGGCAAAAGGAAATCCGTATGCCCCGGCCATTATGGATTAGCGCCACTAATTATTGAGCTATTAGAAATTTATTAAGGAGAGAGTGAACATGAAAGAAATCGATGAACTGAACTTACCCGATGACATCCGTTATGCAGAAGACCATGAATGGGCACGGCTCGAAGGAAACAAGGTAACGGTCGGTCTTGACGACTATGCCCAGGATCAGTTGGGGGACATTGTTTTCGTTGAACTTCCCAAGGTGGGAGACACCTTTAAAAAGGGCGAGGAATTCACAACCGTGGAGTCGGTCAAGGCGGTTTGCGAATGCTATCTCCCTGTGGGCGGACAGATTGTCGCCGTGAACAGTGAGCTTGAAAAATCCCCTGAACTGATGAATGAAAGCCCCTATGACAAGGGGTGGATGGTTGAGGTCAATCCCGGTGATCCTTCTGAAGTGGACAGCCTTATGACTAATGTCCAGTGTCTTGAAAAGCTGAAAGGAGCAAAATAAATGCAATACCTGCCACATACTGCCGAAGACATAACTGAAATGCTTCAGGCCGTGGGTGTTGAGCACTTGGACGACCTGTTTTCAATGGTCCCGGAGGAGTGCCGTTTACAGGAGGGTCTTGATCTGCCTGAGGCATTGACCGAGTGGGAATTAGACGATCATATGTCGGCGCTTTCGGGTGAAATGGCCGTTTCCCCGGAGTACAGGGTATTTATGGGGGCCGGCAGTTACGAGCATTTTATTCCGGCGTCCGTATCTTACCTCCTTAGTCGCTCGGAGTTTGTGACTTCCTATACTCCTTACCAGCCGGAGATGAGCCAGGGAACCCTTCAGGCCATTTACGAGTACCAGACCCTTGCGGCAAGACTTCTCGGTATGGAAGTGGCCACCGCATCCCACTATGACGGGGCAACGGCCCTTGCGGAGTCTCTGCTTATGGCCGTCCGTGTAACCGGAAGGGCAAAAGTGGCAATTTCAAGCCTGATTCATCCCCTTTATCGTCGGGTGGTAAAGACCTATTTTGACCCCACGGGTTATGAAGTCCTGGAACTTCCATATTCAAATACCGGCCTGACCGATCTTTCCGTGCTTGATGAAATGGACGGCCTTGCGGCGGTTGCGGTTCAGTCTCCCAATTTCTTCGGTTGCATTGAGGATTTTGGGGCTGCCGGGGAAAAGGCCCATGATAAGGACGCGCTTTTTGTTGCCTCCTTTACGGAGGCCTTGGCTTACGGGCTTTTGAAAAACCCGGGAAGTCTGGGGGCCGATATTGTCTGCGGCGAGGGTCAGAGTCTCGGTATTCCCCGCTCCTTTGGCGGACCCGCGCTCGGTATGCTCGCAAGCGGCAAAAAGCTCATGCGTAAATTGCCGGGCCGTCTTGTGGGACAGACTAAGGACCTGGACGGCAGAAGGGGCTTTGTTTTGACCCTTGCAACAAGGGAACAGCATATTCGGAGGGAAAAGGCCACCTCCAACATCTGCACCAACAACAGCCTCTGCGCATTGGCCGCTGCCATGTACATGGCCTCGGTCGGTGGCAGCGGAATAAAGGAACTCGCCCGTCTAAACCATGACAAGACCGAGTATCTTAAGGCAAGGCTGAAAAAGGAAGGTCTTTTCATGAGTTTCGACAGCCCTACGTTCAATGAGTTTGTTGTGGAATTTCCGACGGGCTTTGAGGCCACATACGCACGCCTTTTGGAGAAAAAGATAGTGCCGGGCCTCTCATTGGCTCCCTACTATCCTGAACTTCCCAACCACTACCTTTTGTGTGTAACAGAGACCAGGTCCAGGGAGGATATGGATGAACTGGTAAGGGAGGTGACATCATGACGGAATCTTTGGGCACAACAGGTCTGATCCTAAACGAGCCCCTGCTCTGGGAAAAGGGGAAAAAGGGGAGG
>JAIOSR010000173.1 GCA_021107495.1 Desulfobacterales bacterium
AAACCATATGGTGTGGAACCAGTGTTCGACCCAGAAGAGGTGGTCCTCGGCATACCTGTAAATGGTCCTGATGGTTTTGTAGGCATTATCAAAGGTATTCCTGTCTTCGTCCGTCTTTATCAGGTCGCGGTATTTGGCAACGACTTCGTCTCTTTGTTTGTCGATCTCGTCCAGAGACCGCTCAATCGTTTCTCCCTTTTCCAACCTTTCTACGTAGCTCTTGATATAGCCGTACGGGATGTCCAAATTGGTGATCCAGCTCCCCTCATGATGAAACCAACCGCTGCCGCATGATACATAAAACCATGGTTCCTTGGATTTTTCGAATTCCTCTAGCCATTGCTTTCCATCCGGGATTTTTTCCAGTTCGGCGACCTTCTGTTCCACCGACATTCCGCTTTTGAGGATATCCGCCACACCGCGGGAAGCCACGGCCAGCCTGGAGAGACGGCAGAGTTCTTCCTCCGGACGGAACATGGATACATAGGCCCCGGCCACCATCTTTCCGATGGCACTCTCGCTGATTCCGGGAAAGAGTTTTCTGGATACGTCTCCAAACATGAGGTAGGCAAGATAGGTCAGGTTCAGCATCTCAAAATGATACTGCCATCCCTTGAACATCTGATTGACCAGCCTGTCGAACGCCTCAATAAGGTCATAGGATACATAACAGCCCGTAGGCGCGGGAATGACCTGGTCCTCGGGGACGAATTTCGGCAGTTCTTTGGGGACCTCAACTGCGGACATCTCTTCACCAAGGGCCTTGAATTTGGTCAGCCACTTGTCCCACAGTTCATTGTAGTGTTCAAACACATAAAACACCCGTTTTTCAAATAGCTGGGCCTTCTCCCCAATGATCTCGTCGGGCGGAGGTGCAATAGCGCAGATATACATGTAACATCCCACCATCCTCTGAGCGATCCCCTGGGCAGGGGGTATGCAGAAGACTCTCGTGGTGTACTGGGAAAGGGATATCTGCCATGCCTCCTGAAAGATCAGGTCCAGGGGAGGCATGGGCTCGGGCGCATGTATCTTGTCCGCATACCAGAACTGGTTCTTTTCCCAGTCCTCCCTGTCTTTGGAGAACAGATAGTGCGATGGATACATGTCTTCCCAGCCTTCAAGTTCCGGGGGAACCTGATACTCGTGTGGGTCCGGAAACCTTCCTGCTTTTTCGTCAGCCATTTTTCTCCTCCATATATTAAATAAAAGGTTAAAAAGAAGATTAACTAACCAACTCGATTTTATAGGAATTTCCTTATTAACATTATCTTATCAAAATATTTATGAAAGGTTTGGTCGTCGATTTGGATAAATAGAAAATGATATTAGACAAAAATTGCCTAATAAGAAAAAAGTGTCAAATCCTTTTTTTTTATGATATTCATAACTTTTACTTATAGATGTATCTTATTCATAAATTTTATTTAGAGCGGAGATGATGAGGATGATCAATTTTAACCAGCTCAGGGTTTTTTATCATGCCGCAAGATATCAGAATTATACCGTGGCCTCAAAAAAGCTCTGTATTACTCAACCGGCGGTTACGGCCCAGGTGAAACTATTTGAGGATCACTGCAACTTGAGACTTTTCAAGAAGAAGGGGCGAAAGGTCTATCTGACAGACCAGGGAAAAACGCTTTATGAGTACGCCAAAAAGGTCTTTGAATATGAAAAAGAGATTGATGATGTAATCGAAGATATGAGGGAGTTGAAACTCGGGATGTTGAGATTGGGAACCACAAAGACCTATGCCCGGTATTTTATGCCTTATCTGATTTCCGGTTTCCATGAGATCTATCCCAAGATCAAGATCCACCTGGATGAGGGCAGCTCCCTGGATATGATACACAGCCTGCTCGATTTCCGGAACGAAATCGCAATTATTGCAAGGGCCGAAGATAATCAGGATATCTGTTTTACGCCATTCAGCCAGGAAGAACTGGTCTTCTTAGTGGCTCCGGGTCACAGGCTGGCGCAAAAAAAGTCCGTCGTATTTAAAGAATTAGTCGAAGAGCCCGTAATAATGAAGGAGACAGGGTCTGGAACCCGAAAGCTGGTGAGTGAATTATTTGCAAGAAATGATTGTGTCCCTGACGTTCTGATGGAGACGAGCAATGCCGAATTCATAAAGCAATTGGTTCAGCGCGGAGAAGGCGTTTCTTTTCTGGTGAGAGAGGCGGTTGTACCCGAGCTTCGCGAGGGGAAACTGCTTGCAGTTCCCATTCATGGCCAGAAGATTTTTCTGGACGTGAGCATCGCCTATCTCAAAGACCAGCACCTTTCACCTCCTGCAAGGGCCTTTCTTGATATCCTTGGAACACTGGCTCCTGCCGATATGAGCCCTAAGGGAATCGGTGCCCTTATGGCCAAAATGCTTGTCAAAAGGAAATAAGGGATCTTTTATCTTCCTTCAAAGATCGGTCTTGCCTTGCCCACGCTTGTCAACCCGATCAGTGCATCGGCAGTGGAGAAGATCTCGTTTAAGTGAGCGAGTTCCTGTTTCACGCCCTCGGAAAGAGGCATTTCATACCCGGTGTCAATAATCTCGTTTGCAAGTCTAAGGGCGATGGGCGCCTT
>JAIOSR010000124.1 GCA_021107495.1 Desulfobacterales bacterium
AAAAATGTCACTGATGCTTCGGTTTCGGATTTGAACGGCGGGCATGATCTTATCCTGCTTGGTTGCCCTGCATATGGAGATGATGAAGTTGAATTACAAGAGGATTTTGAAGACTTTTATCAAAATATGGCAGGACTCGATTTAGGTGGAAAAAAATTTGCGGTTTTTGCTCCCGGTGACAGTTCCTATGAACATTTTTGTGGTACTGTAGATCTTCTGGAAGAAGAAATCAACGGCATGGACGGTAAAATCGTAGCAGACGGACTTAAAATAGATGGTGATCCAGATGATGCTGTTGATGAAATCAAAGAGTGGAGTGCATCCCTGGTAAAAACTTTATAAAAATCAATAGAAGCGTTTGTATAACCTCAGATTATGCAAACGCTTCTAACCAACTTTAAGGTAATCTTTTGATGAAAAATGAATTTAAAATTAGTTATCGTAAAAGCTGCGGCAATTTGCATGTTCGCCCGGAAGGCACTTTTAGCGGAATGTGTGCATGGGCGCTTATAAAAATCATAAAAAACAATTATAATGGCTATGGCAGGGTCTTTGTTGAGACTGCCTTGCTTATTGAAGTTTTAAAGGATGGGGTTGTTCTTTTTAAAAAATATATGCCCTCTCAAATGACGAAGATTGATAGACTTTTTATCAAAGGCAAAAAAGGATTTAAAATCGGTCCTAACGGCTGCCGGGTATTAATCTGCAAACCGCACAAAAAAAAGCATCTGATTAACAGGCGCTTAAAGCCGGTTTTAAGAATAGCACATAATTTGGAAAACCGGTAAAAATCAACTTTTAAAAATCGAATTTAAAGTTTGCGTTTAAAATGAGAAGATATTTTTGAGCTAGCCCTTAGTTCTTTGAGATCATATTATAAGACATGAGGAGTGAGGCTTAAAATGCTCATAGAAAATAAATCAGGCCAAAATAATGTCCTTCCCGGGCAAGGTAGAAAAAAGGTAAAACTGATAGTTTACGGCGAAGAAATAATAGAAAAAACAGTGAATACCAGCGGAAGAGGTGGTCGAATCTACCTTCCGCATGATTGGGTTGGCCGTAGAATAAAGGTCATCAGAATCAATTAGTTTTTCTGTAGGCGTTCACAAGTTCAGGGTTCATCGTCCAGGCTTATCTTTTTTGCCGGGAGTGCTCTGCAAATTGCTTTAAATTGATCATGCTCTTAAACTCAGGCCGTTTACAATTTGCTGTAAAGCAATACACTTTCTGCGTTAATTCATGCCTGCCTGTTGACGGCAGGCTGCCTTGAACCGTGAGCCTGAGAAGTTGCAAAAAATTCTTGACATAGAACTTCTCGTATGTTAGGAAAGCCTAAATTGTTTAGCGTAATCAAATCGTGAAGGGATTCCTTATGGTTTTCCGACCACCCATTTGCTTTAATGTACAGAGGGCGTATTCATGGAAAATGTCATTGAGGTTGAAAATCTAACTCACTGGTTCGGGAAACAGATTATCTACGAGAATCTGAATTTTACTGTCCCACGGGGCAGGATATTTGGCCTCCTGGGAAAAAACGGTGTTGGGAAGACCACTCTTATTACGATTCTTATGGGATTTCTACGACCAATTTCAGGTAGATGTCGGGTCCTGGGCGAAAACTCCCACAATTTATCGCCCGCTGCCAGAAGAAAAATCGGGCTGCTCTTTGAAGGACATCTGGCATATAATTTTATGTCAATCTCCCAGATTGAAAAGTTTTATTCGGCGCACTATCCCAACTGGAACCGCGAACTGTATTACGGACTCGTTGACAGGCTTGATCTGCCTTATGACCATGTAATCAAAAATATGTCCTGTGGACAGCGCTCGCAGGTTGTCCTGGGTCTGATATTTGCCCAGAGCCCTGAACTGATGATCCTGGATGACTATTCTATGGGACTGGATGCGGGATATCGCCGCCTCTTTCTTGAATACCTGAGCGAGTATGTTAAAGACGGTTCTAAAACCGTGTTTGTCACTTCCCATATAGTCCAGGATCTTGAAAACCTGGTTAATGAAGTCATTTTCCTCGACAGGGGCGGAGAGATTTTACAGACCCCATTAGATGATTTCATGTCCGATTTCAAACAATTCAGTTTCAGGAATAACGGCTTAAAGAACATACCACATAGAGATGAAGTTATAAAAAGCGTCGACAATACAGGAAGTATAATCTCTGTTTATTCGTTCCAATCTAAAGAGGCGGTGGCCGCACACCTCAAAGAACAAGGCCTTGAGGTAGCGGTACTGGAGCAAGTCCCCATGACACTTGAGGACGCATTCATAGGGCTTACAGGGAAGTATTGAGGTTGACAACCATTCACAGTTCAACGCCCCTAAACACCTACGAGGTTAATAAAATGTTTTCATCCATTTTATACAAAGAGTGGCTGAAGATCCGCCGCTACCTGATTATTGCTTTTCTTTTGAATCTGGCAGTTTTCAGTTATCTTTTTATAAGCTTAAGGCATCTATTCGTCATCGAGCATGCCGAAATGATCTGGTACCAGGCATTCGAGATCGGAACACTTCACTATACGCTCATAAAATACCTTTCAATTATAACCGGTATAATTATCGGTGCTGCCCAGTTCATCCCGGAAATGATCAGACACCGCTTCAAGCTTTCACTTCATCTTCCTGTAAGGCCCAATGCCCTGGCGCTCTGGTCCGTGCTTATCGGTCTTTTTGCTGTAGCCTTCATCAGCATACTTGATGCATTTTCCATCTATGCAATCATAAGCATATATTTCCCTCATGAGGCGGCAATAAGCGCACTGCTAACTGCTATTCCCTGGCTGTGGGCTGGGCTGGTAGCTTACCTCGGCATTGCTCTAACAGCGTTTGAACCGCAATCGTCAAGAAAATTCGTTTATCTTTTAATAACCGGTGGTTTCTTGTGGCTTTTCTATCAAAGCAATGATTATGAGAGCTACAATAGAGCAATCTGGCGACTTGTAGCCCTTTCGCTATTGTTCATTCCCTCTGTCATCCTCCCTGCATACCGCTATCGCAACAGGAGCTCATGATGTTCCCGAAATTATCGAGATATGCATTGATCGTGCTTGCCGTGGTGGTGATGAGCACATATCTACCCCAGCTCTATCGCATGGTATGCGACAAAAAGATTGGGAAGACACAACTGTTTTTCAGCCCGGTGATAAAGAAGTTCGTGTTCCGCGAGATGGTGGGAGAAGGACACCGGTTCGTAACAAAAGACGAAACCGGGAAGGATTACGACCGGCAGACTTTTGAGACCCTGATTCCTTTTATTTACTACAAAAATATGGATCTGTGGGGCAAATTGCCCTTGAATTTAGATGGACTGATCTTCGATAAAGAGACCATCAAGAAAAACAGGCAGGTTTTTGAACTCAAGCCACGCATGATTGCTGATCGCAGTCCTCGAATTCAGGTGTCCCCTCTCCTTGAATCAAAACCCGGTGTTACAAGGCTGCGGTTCCCTGAGGATGCTTTCCGCATGACGGGCACGATGGAATTTATAAATGTGGACACCAATGAAGTGGACAAAGATTTGACCAAACTGTTTACGGACGCTTTGAAAGACGCTGGGTTTACATTTCCCGCACGTCTTTCGGCCGGCAGGGTATCGATCCTGAAACCCTTTGATGAAGGTTTTTTCATCGTTGATGCTAAAGACAGCGTCTATCACGTC
>JAIOSR010000411.1 GCA_021107495.1 Desulfobacterales bacterium
CCGGATCGGCCCATTGGGGAAAGTCCTGTGTGGCGTAAAGCAAAAGGCCTCCGCTGAGTATTACTATGACAAGGGCAAGAATCTTCAATCTTTTGTCCTCCTTGTGCTGCGGAATACGGCCGCCACGAAAAAAACGGTGCTGACGCCCGCCCCGACGGATGCCTCAGTAAACGCGACATCCACCGCCCCCATGATGGCCCAGAGAAGACACATCATAAAGCTGTAGGCGCCAAAAAGAATGGCCGAACCGAGGAGGTCCTTAACCGAGATCGCTGCGATTGCACAAACAACAACCAGGGTCAGGATGGCGAGATCAAATTGCCAGATCATGGACTACTCCCTTCTCTCTTTTTTTGTCCAGGGTTCAAGACCGGCCCTGACACCCGCATCCACAATGGAATGGGTAGCCGTGGGGCTTGACAGAAAAATAAACACAACAATAAGAATGATCTTAAGACTGGTCAGAAGAGCGCCCCATGTGAAGTGGTGCAGGTTGAAAACGGCAATTCCCATCATCATCATGAGGGATCCGAGGGTATCTAATTTCCCTGCCGGATGCAGCCTGGTATAAAAATCAGGAAGGCGGAGTATGCCTACACCGCCACCCGTGAAAAAAACGAGTCCGATGACCAGGAATGCGGTAACAACAATATCCATTATAATAGGCCCTTTTTCTTCTGGAAATACCTGGAGGCCGCAAGCACGGCAATAAAGTTTAACATGGCATAAGCCATGGCAATATCAACGAACATGTCCACGCGCTCATAAATCAGCCCAATCAGAACGAGTAAAACAACGGTCTTGCTTCCAATGGCATTTGCCCCGATCAGGCGGTCCAAAACCGTAGGCCCAAAAACGGCCCGGTACAGGGACAGAACCATTAAGAGACACAGAAAAAGGCCGGTATAGAGGAAAATATAGTGCATCATTGTTCTCCGAATGCCCTGGCAACCTTAGACTCCATCTCACCCGGAAGGAGCTCAGCGGATTTCTTGTCTATGGAGTGCACATGGAAATCCCCATTTACCGAAACATAGACGGTAATGGTTCCCGGGGTAAGGGTTATGGAGTTTGCAAAGGTAACAAGAGACAATTCCTTTTTGAGTTTGCTCTGGAATGTGATAATCTCAGGGTCAATAAGTTCCATCATTCTTGGATGGAAGACAAGATACAAAATATGCAGATTTGCCAAGATTATCTGGTAGAGGAGCCAGGGTATATACCTCAAAAAACACAACCATGAACGTATAAGGCCCTTTGTTTTCGACTCGGGGAACAGGAGATCTCCCGAGATAAGTGTAATAATGATACAGGAGATTATACCCAGACTAAGATGAAAGAGATCGAATTTGCCCGAAAGCAGAATCCAGAGGGAAAAAAGGATAAGGAAGGTTATCAGGTGGGCAAAGAAAGGACTTCCCTTGGGCCGGGAAGCCGAAGGGAAGTCCGGTTCCGTTGTTTTGGACGGTTCGTAGACATATTTTCTTTGAGTTTGTGTATCCAACGGCTCTCTCCCTTGCAAATACTTCGTTTCTCTGCTTCGAAGTGATCCAAACTGAAGGAAAGACTAACCTCAACACACGAATATACGAACTAAGGGCTTACGAAAAAATAACTTTACATTTTTGCATCCGATCTCCAGGCCATCTTTGACCGCTCCTCAATCTCAAAAGCCTCGCAATAGTAGTACTATTCCTCTGGTTTTGCTCAACCGCAGCAGCCAAATCTGACCCAAATCTGGGCGCCAATTCTGCTAAGTTATTTTTGCGCAAGCCCTACATCCTGAAAATTCCGGACTATCTTTTTAATATCATTAAACCGGGATACGAACTGTGAAGGTGGTGCCTGTGCCCTCCTGGCTTTCAACTGAGATATCACCGCCTAATTTCTTGATAATATTCCGGCAAATGGGGACACCTAAGCCGGTCCCCTTTCCGAGAGGTTTGGTTGTATAAAACAGATCAAAAATTTTTTTCTGATCTCCCTCGGGAATGCCCGTACCATTATCGGATATCATAATTTCCATGTTCGGACCGGCTCTTGAGATTTTCAGCTCAATGCGGCCCTTGTCCGTCCCTTTTTCTTTTACCGCATAAATCGCATTGCTGACCAGATTGACAAAGACCTGTTCCAACATTTTGGGATCTGACTTGATGGGAAGGGCTTCGTCTTCAAAATTGAGCACAATATCAATAGACTTAAATTTTAGATGAGGTTCGAGAAAACTGACCGTTTTCTTTATCAGCGAATGGATGTCAAAGGATGCAATGGCAGGCCCTGAACCCCTGGCAAAACTCAAAAGCTGAAGTGTGATAGCTTTACAACGGTCGGTCTGTTCCCCAATCCGTCTGGCCGCTGTTTCTAATTCCTCTCTATCTTCCTCACTCAACCCTTTTGCATCGGATACCACTGCTCCCGCCCACCCCGAAATTTCACTGATAATG
The DNA here is from genome assembly GCA_021107495.1 of Desulfobacterales bacterium. Classification (GTDB taxonomy): domain Bacteria; phylum Desulfobacterota; class DSM-4660; order Desulfatiglandales; family Desulfatiglandaceae; genus JAIOSR01. The sequence goes on from JAIOSR010000411.1 coordinate 2,445, forward strand.
GCAAGGGGATTATTGATTTCATGGGCAACACCCGATGCGATACGGCCTATCTCGGCTAATCTGTCAATCTGTATCAGGTCTTCCTGGAGTTTTTTCCGGTGGGTAATGTCCCGGCAGATTGCTACCCTACCCACGGTCTTCCCCTCGGTATTGGTCAGATCAGTTAGGGAGATATCGCAATGGATGGTCTGGCCGTCTTTGCCACGGAAAGGAAGCTCCAGTCTTACGGCACTTCCCTTCTCCCGGGAAGCTTTCGTAAGTTTATCAAATTCCAGGGGATCATCCGCAAGATCCCTGATAAAACTACCCGCCAGTTCCTCCCGTGTATAACCTAATGCCTTTTCACCCCCCTTGCTGAATGAGACTAAAACACCATCAACATCTGTGGCAAAGATCAGGTCGTTTGAGTTTTGCAAAATGGATTGCAGGAATACAGTTGTCTGGTGGAGCTGGATCTTGTTGCTTAACAACTCCTGAGACACTCTTTTCAGTTGGTCTTGGGGGGAATCAGTCGATTCCATAGGTTTTTCTTAACTCATTAATGGCCCTTTTTATACCTCTGGCCCCTAACCCGGAGCTGGAAATATCTTCCACTTTCTCCCGGAACTTTGCATTCAACAGTTCATTCCTTTTCTCGTAGGCTTCCCTTATGGTCTCCACAAGGGCTTCATAATCGATCGGTTTGAGGCAGTATTTAAAGGCGTCCTGCTGGCCGCTTTCTAAGGCGGATTCAACCGAGCCGTGTCCCGTCAGCACAATACACTGGAGAAAAGGTTGGATCTTTTTAAGTCTCTTTTGCGTTTCAACACCATCTATTCCTGGCATCTTGAGATCCACTACGGCCACGTCGAAATTTTCATCGCCGGCCACCTGTATTGCTTCCTCTCCCGAAAAGGTGGCTTTTACTGTAAAACCCTCTCTCAAAAGACGCTTGGACAGATATTCCAGCAGGGTTTCTTCGTCATCAATAAGAAGTACCTTTACATCCTTATCATTGGTCATAATCGGCTCCTTGAGGCAGGTTAGGTGTGAAAAGATGGGTTTGAAAAAATAGTAGGCCTGCTATTTTTTAAATTCTTTGGTTTTCTTTTGTCAAGTCATTTCTTGACATCTTATGCCTCGAGCCGGTCGACATGCCCGGATTTATTCTTGACAAAAAACAAATTATAGAAAAAATTATAGAAAAAAGTTCGGAAAGCCACATCGTTTAAGCTGAAACGACATCGAAGAGCGGGTTGGGAAACTGAAGCTTATAGAGGCCTTTGAAATCAGGAAGCAAAAATCGCTGTCTTTTGATGGTTTGCCAACCTGAGCTAACTTTTTGACTTTATGTTATACTTAAATAATTGTGGGCGATAATTGAATTACCGGCCCACACATAAGAGGCTGTAACCAATGAAAAATACAGGTGAAATTAAAGACGCACTAAATATGATTAACAAATTGGCACAAGAAGGCCAAACAACTAAAAGAACAAAAATAACGGAAAATCAACCCAATGGAGCGATTAAATCTTTTACAGACCTGTTCGTCGGCTCGCCCATTGGTATATACATTGTCCAGGAAGGAAAGTTCCAATTTGTGAATCCCGAATTCCAGGAAACGGCAGGCTACAGGGAAGATGAATTGTTAGGCAAGGATTCTTCAATGATCATCTTACCTGAGGACTGGGACATGGTCAGAGAGAATGCAGTTAATATGCTCAAGGGAAAGCGTTCTTCTCCGTATCTTTACAGGGCTGTTGACAAACACGGGGATATCAAGTGGATCATTGAATCGGTCACCTCAATCGACTACGGAGGAAGACGAGCAGTCTTGGGCTACTTCATGGATAACACCGAAGGCGAAAGGGCAAAAGAGGCATTGCGCCTGTCGGAGGAGAAATTCCACAAGGCATTTCATTCCAGTCCGGACTGGTTTGTCATCAGCACGCTTGAAGACGGATTTTATATTGACGTGAACGAAGCCTTTTTAAAGACAACCGGTTATCGACTGGAAGAGGTTATAGGCCACACCACTATCGAACTTGGTATCTGGGCCAATCCTGAAGACCGTGCCAAAATGGTAAAGATACTCCGCGAGGAAGGGGCGGTGCGCAACCTGGAGGTCCGTTTTCGCATGAAGTCGGGAGAAATCCGCCATGTGCTCTGGTCATCAGAGGTTATCGATTACGGGGACGAAAAATGTTGCCTTGCCATGACGCGCGACATGACCGCTCGCAAAAGGGCCGAGCAGGAACGGCTGGAAAAGGAAAAGGTGCAGGGAGTTCTCGAAACGGCGGGTGCCGCGTGCCATGAATTGAACCAGCCGCTTCAGTTTATCTATTATTTACTGGATGAGATTTCAGAAGAAAATCCGCAAAGTAAGAGCGTAAATAAAATTAAAAAGCAGTGCGACAGGATGAGAGAGATCACCAATAAACTGGAGGGCATTACCACATACGAGACAACAGACTATATTCAAGGGTC
>JAIOSR010000066.1 GCA_021107495.1 Desulfobacterales bacterium
ATATTTCTGCAGAAGTATTTTGCAGTCTCCACCTTGCCACGGTAAAAGATATTGTCGGAAGAATCCGCATCCACCTCATTGAGTCTCTTCCTTGCCAGAAGGCCCTGCTCCAAGATCAACTGGCCCATCAGGACCTCGGAAAAGCACTCTAAAAAGCGTGTCGCGGAAAGGGCGATCAGACCGGGTTTTCCGCCCTGGAAGTATTGCATATAGCGCATGGCGAAATCGCCCGTTGCCTGGGCCGCCTTGAAAAGGAGTTTAAAGTCAGGGCCAAAGTCCTGATCATCTTTATTTTCCGACGTGAATGACATGACACCCTGGATCCAGTCCTGAAAGACCTTACCCCCTTCCATGCCGAGCTTACGACCCACCAGGTCTAAGGACTGTATATAGGTGGTACCCTCCCAGATGGAATTAATCTTTGCGTCACGTGAGTATTGTTCAATGGGAAACTCCCTGCAATATCCCACGCCGCCAAGAATCTGGATTGCGTCCCTAATCAGAGCATAACCAAAATCAGAGCAGTACGCCTTAACCAGGGGGGTAAGCAGTTCTACCTGCTGAAGGGCCTTACGCCTTTCCGTTCCATCCGGGTCCCGTTCGGACACGTCCATCAGGTAAAATAATTTTCCGATCATGGCACGCATGGCCTCGGTACCGGACTTGAGGTTCATGAGCATGCGCCGCACATCCTCGTGCCGGATGATCGGCACCCGGTCGGCTTTGCGATCTGTAAAAGGGGGGCCCTGTTCCCTTTCCTTGGCATATGCCAGGGCCGCGTCATAGGCATTGGCAGCCAACGTCAGGCCCATCAGCCCCACACCCATACGGGACTCGTTCATCATCTGGAACATCTTGGCCATGCCGGAGTTGGGCTCGCCCAGGAGAATACCCCTGCAGTTGCCGTTTTCCCCGAAGTTGAGCGTACACGTGGCAGAACCCAAAATACCCATCTTGTGCTCGATGCCGCCGCAATAGACATCATTGGGCTCTCCCAGGGAGCCGTCGGGATTAACCCGGATCTTGGGCACGATAAAAAGGCTGATTCCCTTTGTCCCTTGGGGTGAACCCTCGATGCGGGCCAGGACGAGATGTATGATGTTTTCGGTGAGGTCGTGTTCGCCGACTGTTATGAATCGCTTGGTTCCCTCGATCTTATAGATGCGGGGATCTCCGGCATCAGGATCAGGCACGGCCCTGGTCCTCATCCACCCAACGTCCGAACCCGCGTCAGGCTCGGTCAGGCACATGGTTCCGCCCCACACTCCCGTATACATTTTCTCCACAAAAAGGGCCCTGTCTTCATCGGTTCCGAAATTTTCAATGAGCCTTGCGTTTCCAACGGCTAATCCGGGATAAGACATCATGGCCATGTTGGCGCCAATAAATATTTCGCTGACAGTGCCGCCCATAACCGCGGGCAGGCCCTGTCCCCCGAACTCCGGGTTGTTGGAAACGGCCATCCAACCGTTTTCTGCAAGGACCCTCCAGCATTCATGAAAAGATTCCGGCACCCTGACCTTACCGTCCTCATAAATACATCCCTGCTGGTCCCCGTCCTGCATGGCAGGGCCCAGAACCTCCCGGGCCACCTTCATGGCCTCGTCGATGATCATCCGGAAATCATCCGTGGAAAAATCCTGATAGGCCTCATATTTAAGAAGCTTGTCAATACCTAAGTGCTCAAAGAGCAGAAATTCGATGTCCCTGGTATCACGTTTAAAAAAATTAATTCCCATGGTTTGCCCCTTTTCACACAACGGTTTTGAATTGGATTTGCCTGTCCCTTTTTTCAACACCTCAATGACTGTGCTTCGCGGCATACCCTAACTCCTCACCCGAGCCCCGATGGGTTCAATGCGAAACGTCGGACGAAAAGCTGAGAGGTACGAGTTTACGAGCATTCCTCTCCAGCGCCAGGTTCGGCTTAAGAAAATTTTATTCTAACAGCTGGAGTTCAAGGATGTCTTTAATGAGAGTAAAATGGTTATCTAACGAATAAATTTCACATCGATTTTGTTTTGCGTTTTGGGCAACTATTAGATCAGGAATGCCGATTCCATTTAATCCATTTTTCAAACATTTGAATTGGAATTCAATAAGTTGCTCCCAATTAATGGCAAGTTTTAACTTATTAATATCATATAATAATTTAATGATTTTTCGTTGGTTACGAACTTTTAAAGATGGAATTAATTCTGCAAGAATAAGATCATTAATAACGAGAAGGTTTTCATCAATTAAAAAATCAAGCTTTTCAGAATTATTTCCACTTCTTAAATACTCTATCCATATGGAGGTATCGACTAATACCGACATTGACGTCCTCTAATCGTGTTCATATCAATGTCCAAATCTACCTTCCCTTTATATTTTTTTAACCCGGATATGTTTGATTTTCTTATTAACTCTTCTAGGGCAGTAATAATAACTTTGGTTTTTGTATTACTTTGACTTGCCTTCATAGCCTCATCAATTAAATCTTCAGGTAAATCAAGTGTTGTTCTCATCATTAGCCTCCTATCTTACAATTATGCATAAAAATAGCATTTAATGCATATAATGTCAACTTTTTGCCGGATCGTTTGACATGAGGGGCGACCGAAGGGCATAGCCTTTTGTATGTCCCCTCGATTTAAGGGTTGGGCGCCGGCATGCGTGGTTGCTCACTTCGCCATGGGCATGCTATGCCACCAGATGCGGCATTCGCTGCAAAGACCGCCGTCGAATTCTGCCTGCAGGACTCCGTCTAACACCATACGGGGCAAGGGATCGCCCGGCTTTCGCCCAATCAGGTTCGTTCCCGTAGATGCAGCCCAGATCCGGAAGAGCTCTTCTGAGGCAACTTGATATGTGACGTGCCAGTGAGCAATGCCACTATTCTGAGTAGACGCAAGAATTTCATAGGCAACCTCAATGTCGTTCTGTAGCTTGACGCGGCGCCAGTACTCGGCGAGCTGACCATGACCACGCTGCACAGCAAAGGGCGTGTTGTGGTAAGCCCCGTCGCTCGCGAACAATGCGCAGAACAGAGACTCGTCCTTACTCTCCCATGCTGTCTTGTAGCCCTTCATGAACTGTTCGATGTTCATTGCTGTCTCCCTTGTT
>JAIOSR010000065.1 GCA_021107495.1 Desulfobacterales bacterium
AATAAAGCCCATATTTCTTTATCTTCATGCCTAATGTCTTGCGATTTATGCCGAGGATATCTGCGGCCTCCTTCTTTTTTCCTTTTGTTCGTCGCAGGACAAACCGAATGTATCTTTTTTCCAACTCCTGAAGGCTGAAGATTTCTTCTGAGAACATCTGGAAATCTCCTTCTCTCTGGGAGATAAAAGAGGGCAGGTCCCTGGTGCGAATTATGTCCGTGTCTTCAAGAATAAGTATCCGCTCTATTATGTGTTCGAGCTCTCTCACATTCCCTGGCCAGGCATGTTCTTTCAGGAGCTCCATGGCCTCGGGTGAGACTTCAGGCATATTCCTCTTTATTTTCTTACTGAATTTCTCCAGGAAATGATGGACAAGAATCGGAATGTCCTCTTTCCTTCTTCTGAGCGGGGGAACGCGGATAGGGACAACGCTTAACCGGTAATAGAGGTCTTCCCTGAAGTCACCTGACCGAACGGATTCTTCAAGATTAATATTGGAGGCGGATATGATTCTTATATCCAGTTTGATTTTCTTCTGATCCCCCACCTTCCTGAACTCCCTTTCCTGGATGACTCGAAGAAGTTTGGCCTGGATATTCAGCGAAAGGTTTGAGATTTCGTCGAAAAAGAAGGTGCCGTGATTGGCCAGTTCAAAAAAACCGTGCTTTGTCTGATTTGCCCCTGTAAAAGAACCCTTCACATGACCGAAAAGTTCACTTTCAAGCAATGTCTCTACCAGAGATGAACAATCTACCGCTACGAATTCCTGGTTATTTCGATCACTGTTCTCATGGATGGCGCGGGCTACCAGTTCTTTGCCCGTTCCGGACTCACCGGTTATGAGCACTGTACTGTCCGTAGGCGCAACCTTGACTATTTTCTCAAATATTTCTTTTATGGGCCGGCTCCGGCCTATTATAAGTTTCTTTTTTGAATCAAACCTCAGGCCATTGCTTTCTATTACGGATTTGCGTGGGGGGCCGGAAGAAGAGGATATTTTGTTCAATGCGGCATCCAGATCATCGAGCCGGAACGGCTTAACGAGAAAGTCCAGAGCCCCGAGTTTAATACAGTGAACCGCCGTGTCAATGGTCGGGTAGCCTGTAATCATGATGACATCTGTTTCAGGATATTGAGAACGTATCTTCTTAAGGACCTCTACGCCGTCAATATCCGGCATACGGATATCCAGGATCACCAGGTCAAAGGCATGGCTACCCAAAAGAAGCAGGGCTTCTCTGCCATTGGCGGCCAATTTAGTGGTCATTCCCCTGTTGTGAAGGGCCTTGTTGATGCCGTTTCTTACAACGGCCTCATCGTCGACTACCAAAACGTGGCGATTTTTATTTGAACTGTTCATATCGAGTAACAAACGAGTTTGAAATGTAAAAGCGATCTAAAGGGAGCTTTTAGTTTTATTCAGTTTGACTTTGTGTGCACGTCTATATGAAAATCGGACAACCTCCTAAGTTATGACGGGAAGAAGAATTCTGAATGTAGTACCTTTATCCACGACACTTTCTACATCAATGGTGCCTTGATGGGCCTCAACAACCCCTTTGACAATGGCGAGACCCAGTCCTGTGCCCACAACCTCCCGTGTTTTGGGATGCTTGATTCGATAAAACTTATCAAAGATTTTAGGCAGTTCTTCGGGCGAGATCCCCACGCCCGTATCCTCCACCCTTATTTCCATGTTTTCGCCAAAGCCGTGTGCAGTGATTGTCACACGGCCTCCTTCGGGTGAATAGTTGATGGCATTACTGATCAGGTTATTAAATATCTCTTCGATATTTTTGGGGTCGGCCTGAACCGGCTTGAGATCATCGCAGGAGTAGGTGAGGTCGATGCCCTTTTCTTTAGCCCTCTCCTCCATCAGGGCCACGATCTCTTCGATTATTTTTTCGATATCGGTCGGAACCTGGCGCTGGACATACTTGCCGGCCTCTATCCTGGCCACATCCAAAAGGTCGTTAATAAGCTCCAAGAGGCCATCGATTTTGTTCATTCCTCTATTTACAAAGTCCTGCTGTTTTTCCTCAAGTGGGCCTGCCAGTCCCTCAACGAGAACGCTGTTCAACTGCCTTATAGATACGAGGGGACTCCTGAGTTCGTGAGCCACCATATTGACAAAGTCCGACTTCATCTGGTCAAGCTGTTTGAACGCGGTAATGTCTTCAAGGACGGTTACGGTGCCTGCGACATCTCTGTCAGGTCCGAGGGCGGGTGCAGAAATGGTACGCAGGATATTCTTACCTACCTGGATTTCCTGTGATATGGATTCATTGTCCGGGATTTCCCTGCTCTGTATCTGTTTCAGGGTGTTTATCAGAGACTCATCATTTATAATTTCCGTAACCGGGGCCGGGTTTTCCACTTCACTTGATATCTCTGCCAGTCGCATGAGCGCCGGGTTGTGAAGGACAACTTCGAGGTTGCGGTTGGTCACCATGACACCGTTTGCCATACGGTTTATGATTGTCTTAAGCCGGCTTTTTTCAAGATTGAGATCATAAAGATTGCGGATGTTTTCTTGTTCTAACTGTCTTGCTTTTTGCTCT
>JAIOSR010000305.1 GCA_021107495.1 Desulfobacterales bacterium
AACGTCATGGCCGGGGCTAAGGCCTATGATCCCGGGGCCCAAACTTTAGGGGTTACCATCCAAGCGATGCTGAAACACCCCGAGTATGAGCTTATCTTAGGCAGTAGACAATACGCAGATTTCGGTCCGGTGATATTATTCGGGAGTGGCGGAATCACGGCCGAAATCCTGAAAGACCGGGCCATCGCCTTACCGCCGTTGAACAGGCTGCTGGCAAGAAGGCTGATGGAAAGCACCCGTATCTACCATATGCTCAGGGCCGATCAAAATCGACCGGCCAAAAGGCTGGAATTTCTCGAAGAAATATTAATACGTCTTTCTCAATTTCTGACGGATTTCCCTGAGATTGAAGAATTAGAAATCAATCCGCTGATCGTGACCGACGACCAAGCCTGTGTAGTGGATGCAAGTTTTATCATAAAGCCTTCCGAAACCCCATCTCCGCTTCACTTAGTCATCAGCCCCTACCCTAACCAATATGAAACGACAGCAACGACCAAAGAAGGGCTAAATCTTCTTATCCGGCCAATCAAGCCGGAGGATGCGCCCCTTTTGGAGGGGCTTTTCAATACCCTTTCCGAGCAGAGCGTCTATTATCGATTTTTCACCCCCATGAAAACGCTTTCCCGCGAAACCATAGCCTACTTTACCCAGATTGATTACGACCGTGATATTGCCCTGGTGGCAATACATAAGGATAAACAAGGGGAAAACATTTTAGGTGTGGCCCGTCTCATGACCAAACCGGGAGGGACAGATCCCGAGTTTGCAGTAACAGTGGGCGACCCCTGGCAGGGAAAGGGTGTGGGCGCGGCCCTGATGGAAAGCCTACTGAACATTGCAAAAGAGCGGGGCGTGGAATCCATATGGGGAAGCGTCCTGGGGGTCAACACCCATATGCTTACCCTGGCCCGTAAGCTGGATTTTCATGTTTCAAGAGTGCCTCGTACAAATGAATACGAGTTAAAAATAAATCTCAGCTCTGCAGATCTGGAGAGTGGAAAAACGATTACAGCTCAAGAATTATAGTTATATTTGGGCATAAGATGAGAAAAATGGTTACAATTTGAGAGAAACGATTGCCATATAGCCTGGCGTAAGAAAAAGCATTAGGCGGCGTCAATTAAGAGTGAATGTAAAAAACTTGACGCTATTTCTCCCTATTAAGTGATTGCAGACCCTATGAAAACGGCTCCCTTTCTCTGTAGTGACTTCCCGGTTTGTCCATTGTTGATTGCGGCCTGCTCTCTAAATGGCCCTTATCTCAATGAGCCTGATATGGTCGGTCATTTTCGAAATTTTGCGAAAAGGGTTTTAGATATTTTTCTAAATTCAATTCATTTCTGGCCTTGTTTATAAAAACCTATCTGCCTATCTTGCTGAATATACGACATTTATACGGATGCCTATTCTTTGGCATACATTATGCTTTTAATGACAACAGAGGGAATAGCTTTGTTCAATCTTCAATTACAAAAATAACAAAGAGGAGAATAATGCCATGATACCTGAAATTCAAAAAATTCTTTATACCACGGATCTTTCCGATAATTCCGCCTATGCATTCCGATATGCCATAAACTCTGCAAAACAACATGACGCCAGGATCGTCATTTTGCACGTAATTGAAGAGTTGCCTTCCAATATTAAGGCCCTGGTTGCATCCTACATCGATGAAGAGGAACAGGAGAAAATTGCAGAAAATAATGTAACCCACTTGATGGATCGAATCAAAAAGCGACTAAAGATATTTTGTGACAGGGAACTTAAGGATGAGCCTGAATCCCTGGACAGGATTGAATCCATAGAGATATGTAAGGGCTATCCGGCGGATGAAATACTCAAGAGGGTGAATGATTTGGAATGCGATGCTATTGTCATGGGGACCCATGGAAAGGGTATCATTAGAAATACCTATCTGGGAAGCATGACTAAAAAGGTCCTGCGCCGAGTGAGGAAACCTGTTTTTGTCATCCCGTTACCAAAAGGTGAGACAGATATCACGTTCCACGATTTTTAGAGCGGATTTGATTTTTTCTCGGGGCTTTTTTGACTGCTGCATCGGCTCTCGCAGTTTCCCCTCTTTTAAAGGGGGATTGAGGCCACCGGCTCATAGAGCCTATGGCTCGGTGAGGGGATTTTTGCCCATTCAAATGAGAAGGTGAAAGGAGACGTGAAAATGAAAAAGGATCAAATCCTTGAGGAGAGGTACGATTTCTTTTCAGCAAAAAGGCTTGAACATATAGTCATTATTAATTTCAAAGAAAACCTTCTTTTTTATGCGAGTGATTTAGGCGCCAAAGAAAAAGTCATGGAATATCTCGACCTTGTTTCAGCGAGTGACTCGATCAAAGTCGTTGTGATTCTCGGTTTTCCATATAAAAGTGGGTGTGAAGAATATCTCGAATTTTACCGTCAGGTATTTGAGGAAAAATTGGGTCAACTGGCCATAAACAGGATGTACAATGCCGTTAATCAGCTTATTTCAAAAATTGTGAACTTGAATAAAATCGTCATCCATGCTGACAGCGGCAGGGTCATCTCAATGTTTTTGAATGTGAGCCTTGCCTGTGACTACAGGATAGTAGCAGACAACACTGTTTTCGAGAATCCCTGCCTCAAGCTTGGACTGGTGCCAAAAGGAGGAGGGGCCTATTTCCTCTCTAAGATGTTAGGGTCGAGCAAGGCATTTGAGATACTTTTGTCCGAGAAAGATTTCACTGCACAGGAGGCACTGAGGCTTGGTCTCGTCGATAAAGTCGTCCCCTCTGAAAAACTTGTGGAAGCCTCATTGAATAAAGCTAAGGAGTTCGCACAAAAACCCACCCATACATTGTCAGGAGTAAAGAGCCTACTGAACTATTCCACAAAAGACCTGATGGAGTGTTTAGAACTCGAGAATCAGGTGCTATTAAGAATTGTAGCTTCCCGCGATTTCCGGAAAAGGATAGAGGGATGAGCATTTATAATTTAGACAAAATTTTCAGACCCGGCTCCTTAGCGGTTATCGGAGCCAGTGAAAAAAAGGGTAGCATAGGCTATGCCCTGATGCATAATCTTCAGGAGGGTGGATACAAAGGAAAGATTTTTCCTATTAATCCGAACCACCCGGAGATAAGCGGTCTGCATGCGTATCCTTCCATAGGGGATATCGGGCAACCGGTTGACCTGGCTGTTATTGCCACACCCATGTCCACAGTTCCCCCCATTATCGGGGAATGCGTAAAGGCCGGTGTTGAAGGTGCCATTATTATTTCCGCAGGCGGAAAAGAGATAGGCCTAAAAGGCCGTGAAATAGAGGCTGAAATCGAGAAAGAGGCATGCAAAGGGAGCATCCGTATTATCGGTCCGAACTGTGCCGGGGTTATCTGTACCGGAGCAAACCTCTATGCAACATTCGCAAACCAGATGCCCCTGCCGGGAAAGATGGCATTTATCTCACAAAGCGGTGCCCTCATTGGCGCTATTCTCGATCTCTCCTTAAAGAAACAGATAGGTTTCAGCCATTTTGTGAGTATCGGCTCCATGCTGGATGCGGATTTTGGAGATCTGATAGACTATCTGGGTAATGATCCCGATGTCAGCAGCATCGTTCTTTACATCGAAGGCATTACCCGTGCTCGCAAATTCATGAGCGCTGCCAGGGCTGTTTCACGAGTCAAACCGATCATCGTGCTCAAGTCCGGGAGAAGCACGGCCGGCGCAAAGGCCGCGGCCTCTCATACCGGGTCCATGGCCGGGGAAAGTGCGATTTAGGATGCGGCCTTCAGGCGGGCCGGGATTGTTCATGT
>JAIOSR010000003.1 GCA_021107495.1 Desulfobacterales bacterium
ATTCCTTGCCCCCTTCCCTGATAATGCCGTTGACCCTGAAAACATCATTCTCAAGAGATGCACGCACACCGATTTTCTTGTAGGGAAACTCCTTAAAAAACATGGCAAAGCCACCTGCAATACCCATGAAAGGGCTCTGACCCCCTCCAATCCGGGCGATATTGTCCACTGCCTTTACGCTTATCTTTTGGGAAATGCCTTTTGTCTTGACTGTCTCCAGAAGTAGATCAAATTTCTGCGGTTGGCCGTAGGCTACCTCTAAATTCCTGACATACCCATCGAGGACACCTTCAATCTTCCCGAAGGAGGTTCCTCCGGTCATTCCAGCCAAACGCAGGGCGTTCATTCGGGCGCTCATTCTAAAAATAGGGGTGGAAGTAAACATCCCTGATGCGCCAAAATCAGAAAGGATGATCTCTCCATCAAAAACTCCGGCCTTTATGTTTCCTTGGGTAGTCAAGGTCCCCCCTTCAAGATAAATGGGATCCAGTTTTCCATTTATTGTTCCTGTTACGGGTTGTTGCCAGATCCCGGACAGAAGGGGTTGAATCTCAACTGCATTCATTGTCAGGCTGGTATTGATTGATGGTTGCGTACCGAAAATATCTTTGCTTGCCAGGGGGCCGATTCTGACTCTCCCCCCGGGAATCTTTATTACTGTTGGGGATTTGATTGATAAGGAGTTGGGTCCGGCATTCAATCTCAGGTTCAGTGGTTGTTCAGGAAGCATGGGAAGATTCATGGACCGGACGGATAAATTCCCTTTCGTGGTCTCCGTCACCTTTCCACCCGTTTGTGTCCGGTACCAGACAGGCAGATCAAGCTCAATGCCCCGAAAAGAGACTTCATTTTCAGTTAATGAAAGCTCCCCGTCATGCCACAGAAAGTGCCCCATGGCCATTAAATCCTTTCCAATGCCTGTCAGTTTCAGGTCCGCGGAAATGCCGCCTTTTATCTCAAGGGCGGTAAGGACAGGTTTTTCCGTCTGAAAAGGTTCCAGCACAAAATGGTCAAACACCGGTTTCAGGGACGTCTCAGGGATATTAACCGAAAGATCGATTCGTTGATCTCCGGGTCCATGAAGAATGTTCCCATACATATTAAGCGCCAGGATATCTTTTATTCCGAGATTCAGACCGGATAATTGCAGGAATTTCTTAGACAGATCATATGCTGCATCACAGGAACAAAAAAACGGATTGCTGTTCAGGTCCAGATAAAAACGATCATACAGGGCCTCGCCCCCGTTGACCTCAAGGAAGGCCTTGGCGGTTAGAGAAGTCTTCTTCAGGTCAATCTCACCGGCAATTTTTGCATTCAGAGAGACTTTTTCTCCCGCACAGCTTGAGTCCCGATTTTCAAAGCCAACCTCTTGAAACTCGATTTCAGATATAAACGACCAGGTCTCCTCTTGTTTTTGATTAGCCCTTATCTGAATGGAATCGGTCCCGCTGATTTGCCAGCCCTCAGGGATCAGGTTCAGGGCCTGGGCCGATTCCATGATATTGGTTTGTTTTCCCTGAATGGCGACAGACAGCCGTTCCCCTTCAACCCTCAAGGCCAACAAAAGGTTTTTTAACAGGGAGGATTCCAGACGGACCTCGGGGTCATGGATGGATCGCTTTTTAGCATCAATGGTGCCTTTTCTAATAGTTATCCCGATATCATCAATCAGGATATCCCTTTCTCCTGTCTTTACACTTGCCTGGGGAATATTCGCTTTTAACTCCTCAATCTCAAAAACCGGATATTTACCGGAACACGACAGACCCACTGTAGAGGGTTTCAGATCCACCCCCTTTCCCGAAAAAACGGTTTTATCACTATTCATTTTAACGGCAATTTTTATGTCCGGGAGTTCACCTTGAGCCCGAATGTCCACTGAGATATTACTGCTCATCTTCATCTCTTCAGCCGCATAGGAAAACCGGCTTCCTTTGACCTGTGCCTGAAGGTCACAATCCAGATCCCATGCCTTTTCTTGCTTCATTCCGTTTATTATGCCGTGCAAAAGGACGGGTCCTGATAAAGTGACGGACTTTACTTGTGCCCTTAGTTCAGAAGGAACCAACGGTAGCGCTTTTTCGGGCAAAAAATGGCCATCTGAGAGTTCAAGCCTGAAGAAGGTTTCAGTTCCAAGACCCGCATTTATTTTGCCCTTGAATCCGGCGACATCGGAAACGGTCAGATGAAAATGGGCAGCGTCTAATTCGGTTTTCCCTAAATCGAAAAACCCTTGTGTTTTGAGATTCAGATCTAAAGGTAATATCTCTGTTTCAGATGCCTGTTTAAGGACTGCCCCACTAAATAAAACGTGCAAGGGCTCAAAGATCACTTTCTTAAGGTTGTGGTTGTAAATGAGTTTTGCCTTTGCCTCAATTTTTCTTACACTTGCATCAGGATTCTTCAGGGACATGTCCTTGAAATGGATGTCCGCAAGATCAATGGCCAGGCTTTTTTGGGTACGGTTGAAGATAACTTTTGCCATTACCCCCATGCTTTTTACGTTGGCATCGGGACTTTGAAACGCTGCTTTTTTTGCCGTCAGGTGACAACGCATTTCCGGATCCACAAGAGATATGGCACGATCCGTGGTGATAAGAAGGTGCGGTGCGGTGAAGCATATTTCACGGGAAGGCCACAGAAACTGTCCCTCGCATGAAATCTCCACAAGGTGATCCGTATTCAGGTGAGCATTAATATTACTGATCCGAACCGTCTGTTCCCCGGTTTGGGCTACCATATGGCCATTTGAAATTTGCGCGGCTTGAAACCGAATGTCCCTGAACAGGAAAAACGCTGCAAGCCTTTTTACAACACTAACAAGTGATGAGGAGGGGGTTGTCTTGCCCTCAATTTTCGGCAGGATCATGTCATGAGAAACACGGCAGGAAAACCCGTCAATCTTGAGCTTTTTAAAGGTGAGACTCTTGCTTCCGAACGCCCCTTCCAGGGTCATATCCGCTGTGAGTTCGGGAATTTCCAGATGGAAACCGTGATGATCCTTACCCGGCTCGAACATGATCCCCTCTGCCCTTATGTTTAAGGGTTTTAGGGAATAGGACAGTTTCTCGATTTTAAATGAAGTGTGTGTGGTGCGGGCAATCGATTTTTCTACGAATTGCTTTACAGCATCAGGATGATGATAAAAATAAAGGCCAATACCGCAAAGAGAGGCAATAAAAAGCAGGACAATGATAAGAAAAGTGAGGAGGATCTTCTTTTTAATTTTCATCAGTTAATGTCTCATCAATTCGTCAAAAAGTCAGCCACTCTAATTTTGGCTGTCGGAAAGGGTCTTGAGGCCTTTTCTGAGTGACTGGCATTTATCCATTTCCTCGCACTCTCAAGGATATCATCCCCTTCCTCACTGAGGCCCTTAAAAAATGCCAAGGTATCTCTGATTGAGTTTCCCTTTTTCTTTAAAACAGACTCAAAAAGATGAAAATTACGGTGATAGAGGCCAACGGACATGAGATAGGCATTGTTCATTCCCCCGCTGCCAAAACGGTTGAAGCGATTCGTCTTAAACTTACTCTTTAGCCCTCTAAAATCTTTCACTGAGGAGGCGAATATCTTTTCCCTCCGGACCAACTTCTCCTGGTAGCCTATTTGCGAGTCATAAAGATGTTCCAGCCTTTTGAGCAAAGGGTTCAGGAAAGAACAGAATATGCGTTCATCCTCAATGGATTTTTTTGCCTCCACTGTAAAAGGATGGGATGGTCCTAATGTTTGATCTAAAAAAAGGAACGCCCCCACCTTTCCCACCAGGACGGCCAACCCCTCATTGAATTCGCCCTGCCCTTTTACATAAAGGGTAGTGTGTGTCATCTCGTGCAGGATGGTCTCCACCAAATCCACGGTGGAACCTTCGACTAAACTCAGGGTTACGGGGTCCTTGAACCAGCCTAATGTGCTGTAGGCTTCGGCCATACCCAGGATCACGTCCAGGTCCTTTTTTATGAGTTCCTCTTTTTCCGCTTTTGCCTTTTCAAGATCAAAAAAACCCAGATACGGCATGTCTCCAACAACCGGAAACCACCAGGTTATGCTCGCCAGGCGATCTTTGGGCGAGGCGGAGACCACATAGATAGGGCGTTTATTTGATTCCAGGTACACTGTTTCATAGTTCTCCGTCTCTTTTAACCCTAATTCCTTTTCCCCGAATTCCTTTATGCCAGCTACCAGTCGAAGACGTTCCTTCTGTTCGTACCCTAAAGAATCCCTTTTCAATGCATCTTCAACCGGAATGGAGTCATTGATCAATCGAAACTGACCCGCTGCCACATGGAAGATGTAGGCCATCCTGCAACCTGAGCAAAAAAACATCAGGATTAGGGTTGCGGCTAATAATATTCCCGGATTTTTGAAAGCCTTTGACTTCATATTCACCCTTCAAATTGTTTAATTCAAGAGAATTTATTTTCGAACACCTTTTCCCTAAGAGGATGATACTTGATAAGGTTTAAATGATGCAGGAGAAATGATTTAAATTGAAAAGATTATAATTGAAAAAATCAAGAGGGGTCAAACGAAATTGAGATTCCAATAATAAATTGCCTTACCCCCTAACTATTTGACGACAGTCAAAATATGTAATATTATTATATATTCCAAGCTCAATCGCAGTGAATATGAAAGGGTATTTGATCCCGGGAGGGGAAAATGGATGATAAACACAAAGTCCTGATCATGCGGTGCGAGGAATACGATCCGGACAAGATTGCCGGTATCATCAAAGAGGGTATGGAAGAGCTGGATGTCAGGCCCACGGGAAGGATTCTCCTCAAGCCGAACGTGGTTATTGCCCACCCCGAAATTTTTCCCCATGCCTTCACCCGTAAAGAGTTCTTGGACGGGGCGATATCCGCCACAAAGGCCCGGCCCGAGGGGGTCGAGGAAATTGCCGTGGGTGCGCGATCGGGTATCAATA
>JAIOSR010000421.1 GCA_021107495.1 Desulfobacterales bacterium
GGCCATCATTCGTATTACCAAGACCTGGGCCGGTTTCCTGGATTTTGATTTAATGCTGATCAACTACGACACCGGTTTTCTTCTCCAATATCCCCTGGCGGTCCTTAAGGCCAAAGGTCCGTCGGCCCTGTCTGATTTCCATTTGGGAGCCCTGTTCTTGGGCCAACAGACCGGGGGCATAGGGGCCTCGGCAATAGTCTGCCTCCTAGCAGGGGGGCTTTACCTGATAATCCGCGGCACTATCCGCTGGGAAATACCCCTTTGTTTTATTCTTGGGGTAACTATTATATCCGGAGTCTTCTGGCTGGCAAACAGCACAGCTTATGGCAGCCCGATGTTTCATCTCCTCACGGGCAATGTCATAATCGGGGCATTCTTCCTCTGCACCGATAATGCCAGTTCGCCTGTCAACCGATGGGGCATGGTCGTATTCGGCCTTGGCTGTGGTGCCATGACCGTAGTTTTGAGGGCATGGAGTATTTATCCGGATGGGGTGGTTTTTGCCTGTCTCCTGATGAGTCTGTTTGTA
Source organism: Desulfobacterales bacterium (assembly GCA_021107495.1). Classification (GTDB taxonomy): domain Bacteria; phylum Desulfobacterota; class DSM-4660; order Desulfatiglandales; family Desulfatiglandaceae; genus JAIOSR01. Next base: position 530 of record JAIOSR010000421.1, read on the forward strand.
CCCCTTCTGGACAAATTTAAGGCCGGGCAAATTGTCCCGCAACCCGTAGAACTACCACCCGTGAGCGGGTCTGTTGAAGAGAGGACGGCCTAATGAAAGAGATTGTTCAAATGATAGTGGTTCTGTCCGTGATCTGCACTATATGCGGCGTAGCCCTTTCCGGTTTTCGCAATATGACCGCTGACCGTATTGAAAACCAGGTACTTATGAACGTCCAGGGCCCTAAAGTAAAGCTGGTGCTTGAGGGGGCGGAAAACGACCTGATAGCGGATCGAAAAAACCTCTCGGTCAATGATGAGCAACTTCTGCTTTTCATCGGCAAAAAACAAGGCAAAGATTGGGCAATAGCCTACGAGACTGTTGGGCAGGGTTTCGGCGGCGATCTGAAAGTGATGGTGGGCTACGACATAGAGCAGAACAACCTGACAGGCGTTCAAATAATTTCACACAAGGAAACACCCGGGATAGGCTCCAGGGTTACTGAAAATCAATTCACGAAGCGGTTCAAGGGGCTTCACATTGATATTGAAATTGATCCTAATCAGTGCCCGGGCGACATAGATGCAATTTCGGGTGCAACTTATTCAAGCAAGGGAGTCTGCGAGGCGTTACGAAAAAGCATCGCACTCTATCCCGAAATCAGGAAACAGGCATTGGCGAATTAGTACAGACCTAAATATTTTTGCTGATTTCGGGGTAATATGTTGGACAAAAGGTTGCGTTTCTAACTCAAGATTTGGGTTCAAGGTTCAGGGTTCACCGTTCAGGGGTTAAAACAATTGAACCGTTGAACTCTGAACCTCATAACCCAGACCGGCATTGAGTCCAATTTTTGAGCAAATTCCTAAAAACTATGGGGATTGCAGTCACTAAAAACAAATAGTTTTTATGAGGTCTGTAGTAAAGCCATAGAGTTCATTTACAACAAGGAACTACCACATGGGTTTATCCAAAGAGTTCACAAAGGGTTTGTGGAATGAGCTGCCGCCTTTCCGCCTTGTATTGGGACTGTGTCCGGTTCTTGCTGTCACTAAATCGGCGGAAACCGGTCTCGGCATGGGTCTTGCGGTTATCTTCGTGCTGACCTGTTCGAACATGCTCGTATCCTCTCTGAGAAATGTCATCCCCCGCAAGGTTCGAATCGCCAGTTTCATTGTTATCATTGCCACCTTTGTGGTGGTCGTCGAATTGACCGCCCAGGCCTTCTTTTATCCCATTTACGAAAAGTTGGGCATCTTTATACCCCTGATCGTGGTCAACTGTATTATCTTGGGCCGGGCCGAGGCCTTTGCCTCTCGAAACGGGGTTATCCCGTCCGCCCTGGACGGACTTGGTATCGGCACGGGCTTTACCCTCTCCCTGACTGTATTGGGGGGGATAAGGGAAATCCTCGGCAACGGGACCATATTTGGCGCTGAAATCATGTGGTCATCTTTCAGACCTTTTACTTTTATGGTTGAGGCACCCGGCGCTTTTCTCAGTCTGGGTCTTTTATTAGGTATAATGAACGCCTTTTCCAAGTCGAATTAGGCGCCATACATATTTGATGGACTCGTAAAAGTCCATGTGAGGTAAAAATGGAATACATAGTTCTTATTATCTCCGCTGTTCTGATAAAGAATATCCTGTTAGCGGAATATTTGGGGAATTGTCCCTTCCTTGGTACCTCAAAACGAATGGATACCGCCGTGGGCATGGGTTTATCCGTTATCTTTGTAATGACCATTGCCACTGCGGTAACATACTGGGTGCAGTACAAGGTGCTCAACCCGCTTGGTCTGGGCTATTTGCAGACCATTGCATTCATTCTGGTGATTGCCGCATTGGTTCAGTTTGTGGAAATGTTTCTCAGGAAATTTGCTCCCCCGCTTTACCAGGCCCTTGGCATCTTCCTGCCACTCATTACCACAAACTGCGCGGTCCTGGGCACGGCCATCCTTTGCATTCGACGCGAGCAGACTTTTCCCGAAGCCATTGTTTTTGCGATTGCCTCTGCTTCCGGATTTACACTCGCATTGATTCTTTTGGCAGGGATACGGGAACGATTAGAAATTTCGGATGTTCCAAAGGCCTTGAGAGGAACAGCCATAGGGTTAATCATGGCAGGATTGATGTCTCTGGCCTTTTTCGGCTTTGTAGGCGTCGACGGTTCACTCAAGGCCCTGTTGCACAATTGAGAATTAAAACAAGGGACTGCTTATGTTCCTTAATTATAAACTCCCTGATTAGGATATCTTATAATGTTAGCAGCATCTCTATTATTACTTTTTCTGGGATTAGCCGCCAGTATCGTATTGGCGATTGCATCACGGGCCTTCTATGTGTGGGAAGATCCAAAAGTATTAGCCGTAGCTGATCTGCTTCCCGGCGCCAATTGCGGCGGTTGCGGCTATGCAGGATGCGCGGCCTCTGCCGAGGCAATTGCCTCGGGCAAGGCCCCTGTAAACGCCTGCGTGGTTGCACCATTTGAAACCGCCCAGGCCATAGGCGAAATAATGGGTCAGAAGGTTGAGGAGAGAGAACCCGAGTTCTCCTGGACCAGTTGCTCTTACGGCGTGGGCCGGGCCGATCCGATTTTTCATTATAACGGCGCCACTGACTGCCAGGCCGCTGTAATGCTTTACGGCGGAAGCAAACTCTGTCCCATCGGCTGTATCGGATTAGGCAGTTGTGTCAAGGCCTGCCAGTTCGGGGCGCTGAGCATCGGCGATGACAACCTGCCGGTAGTAAATCATGACCTCTGCGTGGGATGCGGCGCATGCGTTGATGCATGTCCCAAACATATAATCACCCTCACTTCGGCTACCCGGCGCATTGTCAGCGAATATATCACCGATGAGTGCACCGCTCCCTGCATGCGCGCCTGCCCCACAGGAATTGACATTCGCGGATACATCCGCGAAATTCGCGATGGGCATTATGAAGAAGCACTTCAAATCATAAAGGAAAAATGTCCCCTGCCCCTGATATGCGGTTACATCTGCCCTGCTCCCTGTGAGTTGAATTGCCGGCGCAATCTTGTGGACCAACCCATAGCCATAGATCCTCTGAAGCGATTTCTGGCCGACTACGAAATGTCAACGGGCAAACATTTCAACCCTTACAAAGCACCCGATAATGAACAAAAAATAGCATTAATCGGAGGGGGCTCAGAAGGCCTCACTGCCGCTTATTACTTGGCACGTCTTGGGTATCAGCCCACCATTTATGAAGCCAAGCCCCAATTGGGGGGCATCCTGCGATATGTC
>JAIOSR010000448.1 GCA_021107495.1 Desulfobacterales bacterium
AAAAAGGAAAGAAATGGCAGGAGATCTTAGAGAGCCTCAATCCTGAAGATTTTGGGAAATATAAGATGTAATAAACTGCCTGAGCCAAACCGAAATGTCTGAAGTTGAAAACTTTGGGCATTTTGACACCAATTCGAGATGTCGCCCTTTTTTCGTTCCGTTTCATCTTCCCCCTTTTATTCGCTAATTCAATATTGTATAAGGTAATCAGTGTTGAACTGGGGCCTGGTATTTGCTGAAAAGCCATTCTCCGGAAAGGATAACTGTTTTGCGGGAGCGGCTTCCCCAAAACAACCACCCTGACCCTCGGCTCTTAGAGTCTATGTCTCAAAGCGAGGTGGAGGGCGGGGACGGGGTGCACCAGGAGCAAACTGAGCCCGATGAATGTAAAGCGAAAAAAGCACATTTTCACCCTTTCCGGGGCCGTTATTGTTATTGTATGGCTGGTCATGATAGGGCTGCTTATAAAAAAAACCAACTTTAACTATGATGCCGATAAATTTGATTTAATTGGCGAAAAAAGATCACCCATAACTGTCGCCGAACGTGAATGGATGGAGATTTTTCTAAAGGGAAAAAAGGTGGGGTATTCTGTGAACCAGTTTAGCCCCCTTGAAGGAAACTACCTTATCCAGGAAGAAATCTTACTGAAACTCAACCTCATGGGCCAGGCCAGCAGTATATACACCGTAAGCAGATCGGTTGTGGACCATGCGTTTCTTTTAAAAACCTTCAAATTCAGAATGACCTCCGGTCTTGTCACCTATCAGATCTCGGGTAGGGTCAAAAAAAATCGGATGATCCTGGAAATTGGTGAAGGGGCTGCCCGGAGGAAAAAAATTATCAAGCTTTCCGCGCCGCCCTTACTGGGTTCCGGAATGGCCCGGTTTTTTAAAGGCCGTAAGCTTGAGGTAGGCCGGTCTTTTCGGTTTCCTCTTTTTGACCCATCCACCATGACCCAAAAAGAAGCGGCCTTCAGGGTTATGTCCGAAGGTTCGATTATTATAAAACGAATGAAACACAAGGCGTTTCGCTTAGAGACGGAGTTGTGGGGTCAACCCATGACCATATGGCTGGATGAAAAAGGAACGGTATTAAAGGAACAGGGCTTTATGGGTTTCACTCTGGTAAAATCGAGTGCAGCCAATGCACCTCTGGATATCGAGGGAGGGGGTGAAGAAGATTTCTATGGACTCGCTGCAATTAATGTCAAGGGTAAATTGAAGGACGCGGGCAGACTGACCTATCTCAAGCTTAAAGTGGAGGGCCTTGTTGAGACTGGTTTTGACACCGAAATTATGGCTAAGGGAAGACAGACTTTCGGTTCCGGAATGATTGAAATTGTAAGAGAGAAAATGCCGTCAAAGCCGGCTTACGACCTTCCATATTCGGAAGGGTCCGGCAGTATGAAAGAATTTCTCCGGCCCGGGCTAAACATAGAGAGCGACGACAGTGCAGTCGTGGAAAGGGCTCGTAAAATCACGGGAGAAGTCAAACGCCCTGTTATAGTGGCAAGGAGACTTATGGCATGGGTATATAAAAACGTTAAAAAAAGGCCCGTGGTAACCGTCCCGAGCGCCTTGGAGGTCTTGAGGACTAAGGTGGGAGATTGTAATGAGCACGCAGTGTTGCTTACCGCCCTGCTCAGGGCCGCCGGTATACCCGCACGGCTTTGTGTTGGGATTGTTTATTCCAGGGGAAGCTTTTTTTATCATGCCTGGACCGAAAGTTATGTGGGGGAGTGGATATCCATGGACGCTACCGTCAACCAGATGCCTGCTGACGTCACGCACATAAAGCTGGTCCAGGGCGGATTAGACAGACAGGTGGAAATCATCGGTCTGATCGGTAAGTTGAGACTTGAGGTGATAGATTATAAATATGATTAAACTAATAAATTTGACAAAAGTGTATAGGGGTCTCAGGGCGGTTGACGGGATCAACCTGGAAATAGAAAAAGGGCACATTTTCGGATTTTTAGGGCCGAACGGTGCAGGCAAGACCACGACCATAAAGATGATGGCCGGTGTGCTTTCGCCCACGGAGGGGCAAATTATTATAAATGATATGGATCTCGTTAAGGACCCTTCGGGTGTCAAGCAGTGCGTGGGCTTTATTCCGGACCGGCCTTTTGTGTATGAAAAACTCGCAGGAATAGAATTTCTCCGTTTTATTGCGGGTCTTTATCACCTTGACCATACGCCCTTACTAAGCCATCGCATTTCGGAACTGCTGGAGCTTTTCGAACTGGGCCAATGGGGTGAAGAGTTGATAGAAAGCTATTCCCATGGCATGAAACAGCGTTTAGTGATGTGCGCGGCACTGCTTCATGAGCCGGAGGTCCTTATTGTGGATGAGCCCATGGTTGGGCTGGACCCCAAAGGCGCAAGGCTTGTAAAAAATATATTTAAAGATCAGGCCGTAAAGGGGACCACTGTTTTCATGTCCACTCATTCTTTGGATGTGGCAGCAGAGGTATGTGATGAAATCGCCATTATTCAGGGGGGGCATATCATTGCCAGAGGGACTGCATCTGCCCTCAGACGCCAGGCCGGTGTGGGTGGGAATTTGGAGCAGATATTTCTTAAACTGACAGAGGGAAAAGGGCTCGCAAATGCAAGACCTCTATCTTCTCATTAAACCCAGGTTTTTGGGCTTTAGAAACCGAATGGCCCGTTCGGACCGGAGGACAAAAAAAAGGGCCTTTGTCATGGGAGGCTTAGGGCTTTTCTTTTGCCTTGGCCTGTTTATCGTTTCCTGCCGGGTCCTGATCCATTTTCAGTCTGCCGAGGTCATTGGGGATCTTTTGGCCCGGCAGCTCCTTTCCATGATTTTCCTGACGTTTTTTTCCCTTCTCATCTTCAGTCATATTATTACGGCCCTCTCCAATCTATATATCTCAAAGGATCTGGAACTCTGCCACTCAACGCCCGTGGTCCTGGAAGAGGTCTTTATATCCCGCGCCGTTTACACTTTAATGGATAGCTCGTGGATGCTTATTATATTCGGGCTGCCCATCTTTATGGCCTATGCCTATGTGTATGGTGCTGGCCCCGGTTTTTATTTTACCCTCCTTCACATGAGCCTGAGCATGGCCATGATTGCCGGGGGCATCGGTATCTTAATAACCATGGTGCTCGTTTATGTATTTCCCGCACACAGGACAAGAGACATTATAATGCTGTTGTCCGTAGTGATGCTGGTGGGCCTTTATTTTTTATTCCGGTTCCTGCGGCCCGAGAGGCTGGTCGATCCTGATGCGTATTTTACGATTATGCAATACATGAGTGCCCTGAAAATGCCCCAATCCCCTTACATTCCAACCCAATGGATATCAGATGCCCTTTGGGCCGTCCTTACCGGGAAAGGTGGTGAAGACTACCTGTTTTACATCATGCTCACATGGACCACGGCCGGGGCAATCGCCGTTATTAGTGTGTGGGTGGCCAGGGCCATTTATTTTGAGGGTCTTTCAAAATCCCAGGAGGCCAAAAAGAGACGTGCAGGGGGAAAAAGGGCTCTTGACCTGCTCGTTGAACTCATAAAGAAACCTTTTGGAGTAGACTTAGGCGCGATCATTGCCAAGGATATCCGTACTTTTTTCCGTGACAATACCCAGTGGTCTCAGCTCCTTCTTTTAGGCGCACTGGTAGTAGTTTACGTGTACAATTTCAGTGTCCTCCCCTTAGATAAAAGTCCCATTCGCCTTGATTTTCTCCAGAATGAACTGGCCTTTCTTAACATGGGTCTTGCGGGATTTGTTCTGGCAGCGGTTTCGGCCCGCTTTGTCTTTCCGGCAGTCAGTGCCGAGGGTGAGGCATACTGGATAGTGCGCTCATCACCTTTGAGGCTAAAACGATATTTGTGGGGCAAGTATCTTTTTTTCTTAGCCCCCATGCTCATCCTTGCGGAAGTCCTGATAATCGGCACCAATTACATGCTTGAGGTAACCCGTTTTATGATGTTCCTTTCATCAATAACCATGTTCTTTATGGTATTCGGAATCCTGGCCTTGGGAATAGGTTTTGGGGCACTGTATCCCAATTTCAAGTATGAGAATATCGCGCAGGTCGCGACCGGGTTTGGCGGTGTACTGTACATGATAGTGAGTTCCATTTTTATTGGAGCGGTTATTGTCCTGGAGGCGGGCCCGGTCTATATTCTGTTCATGGCCAATCTTCGCGGAAACACGATCTCCCTGTTTCAATGGCTTTTCATAATTGTTTCCTTCTCGGCAGTCCTCGTGATCAATATCACGGCAATATTCAAACCAATAAAAATGGGGCTGAAGGCGTTGAGAGAATATGAGTGATCAAAATTAGTTAGTGCTCATCCGAAAATGGCCATTTCCGGATTCGCGTTTTCAGCACTCAGCTTTCAGCGATCAGCAAAAAATCATGAATATCAACCACCCCCCTTTATTAAAGGGGGGCAGGGGGGATTTTATACCATGGCCTGGAAATCCCCCTAAATCCCCCTTTAAAAAAGGGGGACTTTAATTGTCTATTATTATGACAAAATTTTTGAGCCAAATCGCTGTTAAAACCAAAACATATTTTGAAAAAAGTGAGTGACATAAGTTTTTGGCGCTTTTAACGATTTAACCAATTATGGACCTGACGATTTGATCGAACTCATCGAATACACCAGAAATCTCCACATCCACTCCCGCTATTCCGACGGGGCAGGGACAGTTCCGGAGATCGCCTCAGCCGCCCATAACCTCGGACTTGATTTCATTATTTTTAATGATCATGACCATATGACCCATGACCTTCACCTCGGGGAAGAGGGTTATTACGGTGATGTGCTGGTGCTTATGGACGTGGAGATCGGGAAGAGATATCATCATTACCTGGCCTATGACCTGAAGGAGATGGTCAAAAGCCCTAACTCCGGTCCACAGGAGGTTATTGACAGGGTGAATGAACAGGGGGGTATTGGTTTTCTGGCCCATCCGTTTGAAAAGGGCATGCCGTTCTACGACAAATCAATCGCCTATACATGGAATGATCTTTCTGTCACCGGTTTTACGGGCATCTGTATTTGGAACTTCTCTTCTCGATGGAAAGAACGGGTCAGAAGCCCTTTTCACGCCTTGTTTTTTCTCCTTTTCAAATCCCGAACCCTCAAAGGCCCCAGTAAAAAGACTCTTTCCTTCTGGGATGATTTGTGCCGGAAAAAAAAGGTGGTTGCCATGGGTGGATCCGATGCCCATGGAGCGGGATTCAAATGGGGGCCTCTCCGTCTTATCCCCCTTAAATATGATTATACGTTAAACTCCGTTAATGTCCATATTCTATCAGAGAAAAGGCTGCCAAAG
>JAIOSR010000082.1 GCA_021107495.1 Desulfobacterales bacterium
GCCAACATATATAAGTGCATAGTGGCCAGGTTCTCTAATTCCATGGGTGCTGCTTCCTCAAAGACCCTTTTGTCTAACGTCTTGAGGTATCTCTGGCATTTCCGGCAAAAATCAACACGGAACCCCTCTTCGCCTTCATCGTCAAAATATCCAAGCGTTTTATGCTCCTCGTTCCGGCAGAAAGGTCACTTAAGCCTGGAATAGGACCATTCCTGGCCGCACAGTTCGCAGTGTAAATAACGCTTGCCGGTTTTTGCAAAATAGGCCATGTCCGGTTCAGAGCCGCACACAGGGCAGTAACCGTAATTCCAGGGCTCTTTATCAATCCGGTCGGATAGGGCTTCACGCAGGGCGTAGACTGAAGGTCTCAGCGCAACCTGTGCTAAAAAACTGAGTGTCGCCGGATCCAGATCAATCTCTTTACCTGTTTTGTAAAGGGCCTTAGCGTCTTTCCTGAGTAAGGTTTTTAACAGGTTTTCCGTCCACCCGGAATCGCTTTTTGTTTTTTCCAGGACTTTTTTCAGGCCATCTCTGTCATCTCTTTCCGTATTTGACAGATGTGCAATGAATTTTGCGAACAGTTCCGATGAGGCATGAAGGTCAACGGGAAGGTCTTCCCTTGAAAAAATGGGAAAACCCTCATCTTTTTTCATGTCATTCAGCCTATCCTCAAATTTTATGTCTTGAGGTTCGGGTTGCACTTCTTTCATCAGGCCTGCTAATTCACGAAAAGATTCCAGGGCATCTTTGCACACCGGTCTTTGTTGAATAAGACGGTCAATATGTGCCAATAAATTTTCGGGCATAAAATCTACTCCCTATTTTTGCAGTTTTTCAAGTTCGTTTACAAGAACTTCAAGTTGTGGTCTCTTGTTTATGTCGTGTACATCAATATAACGTATAATTCCTTTTTTATCGATGAGAAAAAGGGCCCTTTCCGAAGTCCCGTCCGAACGGAGTACTCCAAATTTATCAGTCACCGCTCCATGTGGCCAGAAATCGGATAGCACACGGAACCACAACTTGCCCATTTGATTGGTCCATGCATACAGGGAGGGGATGCTGTCTACCGTAATCCCAATAAGGGTCGTCTCATGTGCATCAAAAATATCTCTCACAATGTTATATCCCGGCCATTGGTCCGAACATACAGGCGTCCATGCGGCAGGGACAAAGGAGATAACCACATTTTTTTTCCCGGAATATTGTTGCAGAGATACCCTCTCTCCGTTGAGTGCCGGAAGTGAAAAATCAGGGGCCTTATCACCCACCTTAAGCTTTGGCGCACTGTCCCTGGCCTTAAGCATACCCGGATTATAGATGTTTTCTTTGAATGCGTCGGAGCGGCCAAAAGCGGTTGTTACAAAACCATAGCCTGTTACGAGTATCACCAAGATTAGAAAGATAAGCCTTTTCATCTTCCTCCTCCCTTGTCTAATTTATGTTGACATCTCCTTAATAACGACCGTGACAGTCCGCCACAAGAACCGCGGGCAACTAAGTTGAGGTCCGGGGGATTCTTTTCAAAGAGGCGCATCTATATCACTAAAAAGCATCTTTAGCGCCCCAAAGACCTAACCCGTCTGTTTCCAACAGGCGGAACAGCCAAAAATATTTGGAGCTATTATTCTTATGCCCTGTCCGGGCCGAATTTTAAAGAGGACCGCCGTGATTCGGGCCATAGCAAGGTTATGCGGGTCTTTGAAAAGAGTCCCCCGGACCTCCTCATTATGGATCAGCTCTTCTACTTATTGAGATTTTACGTCTAATCCTGAGAGCTTGAGCAATAATTCTAGAAATTGATCTGCCTTTTCAATCCCTCCCAGTTTAGAGTAAATGACTTTGTGCGAACCATCCCTATTGATCTTCAGTGCGATAAAATATGGCGTTCTGACTTCCCCGATGCGTTTATAGACTGCAAAGTCATTATCAGGAAAAAGAGGAAACTGGACGTTGTATTTCTTTCTGAATATATCAACCTCAAAGGACGAATTTCCTGCTCCAATGCCTATAATCTTGATTTTACCCTTTAGCCCGGATTTACTCTCTATCATGTTGAAGAGGTTATTTACATTCGGAGCATCTCTCTGACAATACGGACAGTACATGCTGAATATCTCGATAATGACCACTGTGGCTTTGATCTCCGGTATCTTGAAGGTCTTGCCTTGTGAAAGGCCAAGGTAGTCTCTATGAACCGGATTGCCAGGTACGGCAAGGGTTGCATCGGGCAGTATCTCTCCTTTTTCGGGGGGATTACTCCTAGCCATGGCAGACTGGTGCATTAACACAATACAACAAATGATTATCAACAAATGTAAATTGATTTTCAATATCATTCTCATAACTAAACTCTTCCCTCCTTTCCAAGATCTTGTCTTTGGGAGGTTTCTGATTCAGCAAAGAGAACAAAAGGGGTACCTGTTGTGGTACCCCTTTTGGTTTTTACAGCCATTTTTGGTTAATAAAAAATCTTCTTTAGCCTGCCAGTTTATGGATAATCTGCCATTCCTTAGACAGGTCTTTGAGGGACCTTCCAATTTTCCTGAGGGCCATCTTGCGATCCATGCCCTTCGGAGCGACGTCCACACTGGCATACTGGTGATATTTTGCGGGCTTATCGGCCAGCAGGTAAAAGACCCTCAGATCATCAAGGCCGGTCACTTCAGCCTTGGGATATTTGGACTTTACCTCACCCAATCGATTTTTGGCCATGTCAACCATCTTGTCCCGGTCCCCAAAACTCATGGCGCCGGTGGGACATGTCTTGACACATGCAGGCAGAAGTCCGTTATTGACCCTGTCCACACACATGGTGCACTTGGACATGTAGCTGGTGCCTTTTTGCGCCCTGGGGATGTTAAAGGGGCATGCCTCGGTAATGTCCGCGGCATTGGCCTTTTTGAGCTTGTCCGTGTAAAGCACCGCACCCGTCTGGGCGTCTATAATGATGCCGCCGGGGGCATCGTCCTCGGCAGCCTCCAAACAGGGCGGCTCAACACAGTGTCTGCATTGATCGGGAAAGAAATACCATACAGGTTTGTTGTCTGGCCCCATATGTTCCTGGAACCGGACTAGTTTATAGGTGTAAAAGGACAGGTCCTTGGGGTTCTGAAAACTACCCCAGTTCTCCGTCTTTGTGGCCGGCAGTTGATTCCACTGCTTACAGGCAATCTGACAACCCCGGCATCCGGTACACAACGTCGTATCTATAAAAAAAGCCTTTCCACTCATCAGATCACCCCCTTTATACCTTTCTCACATTGACCATAAAGGCCTTGGTTTCAGGGATCCTGGTATTAGGATCACCGGTTGATGGAGTCAGCAGGTTGGCTGAATCGCCGCCATTCTTGGGATGGACCCATCCGAAATGCCACGGGACCCCCACCTGGTGGACGATGTTCCCCTGGATCTTGAATGGCCTGAAGC
>JAIOSR010000339.1 GCA_021107495.1 Desulfobacterales bacterium
CCTGGGCCACGGTATGACGGGCGGATTTCCCGAAGGTGAAACAGTTTATCACCGGTGCATCAGTAGCGCAGGGCTCTCCCAGTATTTTACGGCGCTGACGACAGAAACAATGGCCCACAGCTATCTCATCGAACTTGTCGATAATTTCATCCACTGACTGGCTCGGAAGCACAAACTCTTCGGGCACATCTATGTCCCGGTCAAGGGGAATGACTCTAACGGCATTGCCATCTTCCGTGGTCCGGGCGGGGACGGTCCTGTCTACCGGGGGGGCCTTTTTCAGCATGGGGACGAGATTGTCATAATTATCCTGGATTTGGTCCCTGACGTCGTCCATGAGTTTTTGGAACAATCCGGCAAGCTGTTTTTCTTCCTCGTCCCATTTCAGCTCACCCATAAACTTATACTCCATCAATCCAACAGTCATGAGGGGGAGCAGACGGTATATCATGACCCCGGCGGAATTCGGCTGGTTGAATATCAGGCCTTTCAGGGCCAGACTTGTTGCGAGTTGATCAATCTTTTCTTCCGAGAACTCGATCGAGCCCTTCATCTGCTCCATGGTCTGAGATGCCTTCTCACGGAATGCGTAAATGAAATCGAGTTCATCTTCGTTGTCCCCGACCACGTTTTTCAGGATTGAAATCGTGGTGTCATTAACCGGGAAGGGCACCATGCCCTGTTTGCAGATAACGGTCGCAGCTCTTTGATATCTTTCTTGCATTGAAACATTCGTCATAATGTCCTCCAGTTGTTATTGATGGACTTGTAAAAAGTCCATCAAAAGGCCGAGGGCGATTAAGCCCCGGTCTGGGGTAGGGGTGGAACCATTTGAATTCATTTCAAATGGCGGGGAAGGGGTAACCCTCCCTCGTCGCATGAAAAGGCGCGAAGCGACTTTTCATGCGATTATCCTTATTGGATAAAAAAAAGTCAGGATCATCCAGGTGCTTTTTCTCCTATATCACACAGCTAATTAAACATCTCGGAAATTGTACAAATTACTGCAAATGTAGGTATTTATTGAGCCTTGGTAGTCTTACCTCACACATGGAATAATGGCATGATATAAGGCTCCTCACAAAAATCTGTTGGTAATAACTTGTGTTCAAAGGAAAAGACTTCAGAACCCGATCATTGGGTATAGCTGCCGTTACAATCTTAATAATACGACCATAAACAATTGTGATTTCAATCTGTTTCCCAATTGGGGCGAAACCCCTAAGTTCCTATTGACAATCACCGATACGTCGTCCCTTCATGTGGGTTGTGACCTTCATCCCTTGACCGGGCATGGTCATTTTCACTTGGCCCACAAAGCTGTCCCCATTGTAGGTAATTTGACCGGTTCCCGTCATAACACCACCCTGGCCGGAGCATTCGATTTTCCAAGTCACAGTATTCCCCTTATACTGAACATCGGTGACCTGACATCCCATTGCCGACTGGGCCTTTTGAGGGACAAGGTCATCCTTGGTAATACACTGTGTGAGCGTCGATGGCGGCATACTCATGCCGGGCATTTTTACCTCGGATGTGATTTCCCAGAGGCCTTCATTCATATTTACATCCGAACCGGCAAAAACTATTGAAGCGCTGAACAATAATATTGCTGAAATGACAAAAAAATTCTTTAACATGGTCAAATCTCCTTTTTAATATATGATATCCCGTCCCTATTGGGCTCTCATGAAACAGTGGCGATCAATTTCATGCCCGTTTCGATTGAATGTATTAATAAATAAATTTAATAAGTAAAGCAATCAATGTTTTTTTTGACCTTGCCCTTATGCATCTAAAAATGCTATGGAATTTATTAAAAAGCAAAGGAGAAAGACATGGTTATTAAGAAATTGAATGATGTTCCCTTCGCAGATCTTGAGGGGTATGATCATGTGAAAAAACAAATCGTTATAGGTCCGGACGACGGATCGCAGGAGATCGTGATGCGTTATTTCAGTATAGGGCCCGGTGGGATAAGCCCGCATCACACCCATGATTTTCCGCATCTTGTCAAAATCGAAGCAGGCAAGGGCGCCGTTATGGATCCAAAGGGCAATGAGCATGAGGTGCAAACGGGCGATTATGTTTTTATAGATAGCAACGAAGTCCACCAATTCAGGAATACAGGGTCGGGGCCGTTTGATTTCATCTGCGTCGTTCCTAAAAGAGGAGAGGGTTGATAGAATGGAAAAAAGGGAAGCAGGCGGGATTGGTTTTATTTCGGGCCGATGGCCTCTCGATCCTGAAAAACCGACATTGATTTTTATTCATGGGGCAGCTTTGATTAATGTTTTTTGGGAATCACAAGTAAAATCTCTTGCAGAAATTGCAAATACCATTGCAATTGACCTTCCGGGTCATGGTTCAAGTCGAGGCCCCGGTAAAGAGAGTATCCCCGATTATGCCCGGTCGGTTATGGATTTTATAAGTCTAATCGATGCACCTCGACCTGTTATCCCCTGCGGTCTGAGCATGGGCGGTGCTATTACTCAGCAGCTTTTAATAGATAACGCAGATTTTTTCCCTGCGGGGATACTGATGAATACCGGCGCAAGGCTCAAGGTGATGCCGGCAATCTTTGAAGCCGTTGAGAAGGACTATGGGTCTTTCGTTAAAATGCTTTGTGATACGGCGATTTCAAAGAAAAGCGATTTTGAAAAACTTAGCGTGAAAATCAATGCATGTACAAAATGCCGACCTGATGTCGCGTCAGGTGATTTTCGTGCATGTGACAATTTCGATGTGATTGAAAAGCTGGGCTTAATCGAGGTCCCGGTTTTAGTATTAGCCGCAAATCACGACACTATAACACCTTTTAAGTACGGAACATTTTTAGAGAAAAACATAAAAAACGCCAGGCTGGTAACTATAGAAGATGCCGGTCACCTTTCACCTCTTGAAAAACCGGACAAAGTGAGTGAGGCAATAGGTGATTTTTTAGGCCTGGTATTACCTTAATCAAAGGCGTTCCGGTTAGAAGTTTATTTTCCATTGAAAACCTGGTCCTCAGGGACCGTCGAAGATCCCCGCTGAAGTTCAGCGGGAGGTCAGAGATAGATGGCTCTGCCTTGGCTTTTTGTGTCTAAAAATACAAATTTCAAGCACCAAATTC
>JAIOSR010000069.1 GCA_021107495.1 Desulfobacterales bacterium
AATACGGCCACTGTGAAGTTTTCTAATGTAACCCAGGGAAAAGATGTTCAGGTCTACAAGATAAAAAGTGGACAGAAAACTGATATGAACATACAATATTGATGGACTCGTAAAATGTCCATCAATAGGCCGAGGGCGGTTAAGCCCCGGCCTGGGGTGGGGGTGGAACCATTTGAATTCACTTCAAATGGCGGGGGAGGGGTAGCCCTCCTTCGCCGAGTAGAAAGTCGCATAGTGACTTTTTACGAGGTTATCAATATTAAAGAATCGTTCACGGTTCAAAGTTCAGGGGACTAATGATTTTGGTGGCTGCCAAACATAATTTAGGTGGGGGGTAGAATGATGAAGAACTTGAGCTTCCATGTTATTGCATCGTTTTTTATCGGTTTTATCTTTATCTTATTGCCTGCACTTTCATCGGCCCGGGACAGCAGTGGCGATTCGGAAGGCTGCCTTAAGGCGAAGAAGGAGTTTCTGGCTTCTGAACTGGCCTGGTCATCAATGAACGCTGAGCTTGGCGCAATGAGAGGGGAACTCGAGAGATTGCGGAGCCTTCGGTGGGAGGTTAAGATCACCCTGGTTGTGCTTGAAGACGCGGAGCAGATACTCAAGGACAAGGGCAGCCTCAGCAACGCTCAAAGAATGACCCTCAATTCCCGCATACCCGACAGGAGAGGAGTAATCAACCCGAATGGAACTTTCACAATGCCGGTAATTGATAAGGCGGATCTCGATATGGCCGAGGCCGCAAAGAGACTGACCGGTCTTGTTGACCGTACGGAAAAGGATATGCACCGGACGGAAATGGAACTTGAGGAAGAGGAGAAGAAAAGTCACGAGTTGAGCCGTAAAACGGCGATTCTTGAGGCCCTTGTAGAGAAGCAGTGCAAGGCGGCCGGCGCCCCGACTACCTGGGCACAGGGCATACCGAGAAACGCCGGAAGGGATGTTTATGAACGCTTTGTCCAAAGAGAGCAAATGAGACAGGGAGAGGTGGATGCCCGGCGGAGGGCCGATCTTGACAGGTTCTATTTCTATTATCCCTATCCCTATTCATCGAGAGATTATTACCGCCCACACTCGTCTTACCCTTATTCCTCCGGTGGGATTTCGGGGGCCATGCTCATAGAACTCACGGGCGTCGATCCGGGTCATTCCTGCAGGCGCTGCTATTTTTTCAGCTCCAACCGGGAAAAAGACCGGATACTTGACGAACTTAGGCGGGCCGCCCATGAACATGAGCGTATACCATGCGCCGGCAACCTCAGGGATTTTCGAATCCTTGAAATTTTTGACAGTATCTCTCGCTGTAATGAGAGATTGCATTGATCTGTTTTTTGGATCATCTCCCGATTAGTTGGGAGAAAGGGTCCAAGGGGTCAAGGATTCCAGGGTTCGAGGGAAAAGACAGAGGTCTGAGGTCGGAATTCAGAGCTTGCCCGCCATAAGTGTGGCGGGGTCGAAAGTCAGAATTCAGAAAAAGGGGATTCGCACATTCTCCACTTGAACCCTTGAATCCTCGAATCCTCGAACCCTTTAAAAAACCTTTGAACCTTGAACCGATCGCTTTAGATTGGAAGAAATCATCTTTTTCACTCCGTGAAAAGGATTAAAAAATGTGTGAGATAATTATTTGAAATGGAGGTAAAGATTTATGAAAATTTTTAGATTAAACGGTTTTTTTGGTTGGCTTTTTCCCTTGTCTTGTCTGATACTTTTCGGGTGCGCTGCGCCGGGACAGCCCACGGCACAGGTCACGCATTCCCAGGGACCTTCAATACAGCAGGCCCAGGCCGAGAGATATGACGGACCCAAGGCGAGGATTGCGGTGGGCGATTTCCAGGTAAAGGCCGCCGGCGCAACCGCACAGATAGGAGATGGTCTGAGAGAGATGCTTATCACTGCCCTGTTTAACGGCAACCGGTTTATTGTTCTTGAACGCCAGGCCATAAAAGACGTACTGCTGGAACAGGACCTTGGTGCAAGCGGCAGGGTGAAAAGACCCACGGCCGCTCCCATTGGTCAGATTGAGGGGGCTGAACTTCTTGTTTATGGAGTCGTCTCCGAATTTCAGATGGGTGCGTCCGGCGGCGGGCTTAGCATAGGCCTGCCCAATATACCGTTACGGTTAGGCGGCGGCATGTCCAATGCCCATATGGCCATAGACATGCGTGTCGTGGATACGTCCACGGGAAGGATTCTGTTTGCCAACAGGGTACAGGGCAAGGCAACCGATTATAACGCCCGTATTGGAACACGTTTCGGTGGCGGCAGCAGCACCATGCCTATCTCCTTAGGGGGCTACAGTAACACGCCCATGGAAAAGGCGATACGTGTCTGTATAGATACGGCCGTAGCAGAGCTGGGCCGAAGGACACCTGCCAAGTACTTCCACTGCCAGTAGCCGGTTTCATCTCAATGTCGTACAAATATGGCCGGGTCCGGGGCGTTCCCCCTGATCCGGCCTTTTTGTTTTTACTGCTATTTTTCCCGTCCCCTTTGCTTTTTTATTTTGCCAGAGAACTCACGGCGGCCTTCTCGTCAACGATCATCCTCTGAAACACTCGATACGATGTGTGAATGAAGATCGACAACAACGCTTTTAGCGGTCATGGAACCGATATCGACGCCCACGGCGACCGACTGATGCATTTCACTTCCCATTTCCGGGCCGGCCCTATTCGAGGATCTCACTGATCTGCCGAATCGGGTTCAAATTGGTGAAATTGGGAATGTCTCCCCGAAGGGTCGAGCCGAACTCCGCAATTCCGCGGTCGTATCCGTCCCTCGAGTCAAAGTACAGGTTGCCGATACAAATATAAGGCGCCGGTTTTTCTCCCCCGCCGTGAATTCCTTTGTCCACATCGGTCCTGGTCAGGCCGAACGGCCCGAAATATTTTTTCACGAGATCCATATGGGTCGTTCGATAGTATTCATAATCGAATTCGGCCCCCTCATTATTGGGATACATGACGCTGACTTTGTACATCATTCTTCTCCTTTATCCATATGACCTTGTTTTTTTATGGGAAGGACTGTAGAGACATTCCCCTTATGCGTCAAGGAAAAAGGAAACACAACATATATGGTATTGCGCCAGACTGCCGGAATCCGGAAGAATCGTAAGGATCTTCATGACTTCAAGGC
>JAIOSR010000358.1 GCA_021107495.1 Desulfobacterales bacterium
CGTGTTTTTCACGGATGAATCTTTCTTCCTCTGCCGCGGCAACCAGCTCACCATCAACGTACAATGCTGCCGATGGATCGTGTGTAAGTGCACCGGAAAGACCTAAGGTAATTAGTGGCATGTTGTTTTCCGTATTTTATTGTGAACAAAAAGATGATGGTTCAAAGTTTTTTTGTGATTTTGTCAATTTTCTCGCGAAACATGTTCTCTATTTCCGGCAGGTCAGCCCAGTTTCGCATGAAGCGGGCAAGGTCCCGTCCAAAGGCACTGCGGAACCTTCCTTTGAATCTATGTTCGCGCATGGCATCCAGGTCTGTAATATATAATTCATTATTAGCATTTATATAGTTTGTGGCCTTTGAGTCCCCGTGACTAATGGATGCATCCACCAGCATTTGGAAAAGCTGGCCAAATCTTGTCACAATGCTTTCAGGGTTGATTTCGGTTATCCTGTCAGAGTGGAATAAGCAATAGGCATCAATACCGTCCACGTATTCGGTTACAAAGTATGCCGTGGACCGAAAAGGCCCCAAACGCTTTTCGACTAAAGCTATTGGTTTGGGTGTCGCGATCCCCAGGGATGCCAACAGATGGGCGTTGCGCCATGAAATCCATGCCCGGCTGGGGCGAAAGCTCTTCTTGAAGGCATGCCATGCATTTTTAATATTATACCTTTTGATTACCATATTTTGGCCATTTACTTCAACCATGGTCACGGTAGAGGTATTCCCTTTTTTCAAGACCCTACCCGAATTCATTACGTGATCCGGGTCAGCTAAGAATCGCACCATGGCCTCATTATAAAATATCCGGTCACAGACCATGAAGCGATTCCAGGACCTTTTGCAGACAAAAGCCGAACATTCACGATAGATCTTTTTGAGGTAGGTCTTTTTTCTTGAATTTCGCTGACTGAAGACATTCTTGAGCAGTCGAGTTGACAGATCATCGTCTACTGGCCATGTCCTTTTTTCCGCGTATAACCGAAAGGCCTTGGGGACCAAGCCGTCGAACCGTGGATAAAACTGGGCAAAAAACAGCCCCAGGTTTTCCAGACTCTCAGGAATAGCCAGTGGTTTGCCTATGTAACGTGTATTCACCGCATCTCCATCGATGGTAAAAAGGTCGTCTTTGGTCCACAAAAAATTTTTCAAGTGGGGGTCATCCTGTTTTAGGCCTGCCTTGTGTTGTTCAGCAATTACGGCCGCGGCCCGGCCTAAGAGTCCCGCACGCAGATCAGAACTTCCTGCCTGTTCCCACTCCGTCAAAAGATCCTGTGCCGGCATAATGCGCTGAAAGACCAAAACCGGCATCCCTTCAGGCGGAAGCATGCCTTTGAATAGCAGTTCAGGTGTTTTAATGCCGGCATCTATCAATGCCGTGATACCCAGTTTTTCACGAGCGCAATGTCGTTTGGCGCTTTTAGGATCCATGAAAAATTTTGCGACTACCTGCCGACCGTCCCATTCACCAAAACAGACTAAGCGTTTTTCCGGCAGTACCCGTAATACCTGACTGCATGTCAATTCGGCATGCTGGTCATTGAATTTGAGTCTGACGCGAAATGGAACTTCCACATCGCGTCCGGCAGAACGGAGATATTGACTGTCAACAATAGGGGTCATATTCTATTTTTGTAGGCGTTCAAGGGTTCAAAGGTTCAGGGGTTCAAGGTTCAATTCCCGTCCCCGAACTGCATTTGGGTTGCGTATTTACGAGAAAAGCGTCGGCTTCGTAAGGCCTAAGCCAAAACTTGGGCCCAAATTGGAAATCATTTGGCAAAACGATCAGTTTTGACGAGGACTTCGGTTCTTCAATGCCGTATTTGTACTTAACCCTGAACGTTGAAAATCCTGTCGAAGATCCCGCTGGGCGGGGAACCTGTGAACGGTTATTTATTTTTTTTCCTGTTTTGCCTGATAATCTGCCTGCACAGTTGTTTGGCGCTTTTATCAAGCCGCTCGATTTCACAATAGGCGTTCAGAAACCGCAAACGATCAGAACGGGTAAAGCCTCCGGTGCGGCGATGTAAGGATTCTAAATCTCTGACCCTTCTCTTATTGCCTAAAGGTCGCCACTTATTTTTTTCAAGGTCGATCACCCGCATCCGGATTTCCTGGTCTTCCCACCTGATGAACAGGTGCCTCGGATACAGGCAGTTGTGTTGAAAGCCCTTTTCGTGCAGTTTTCTAACCGGGGATGCAAGGGCCTTAATCAACCGGTTACGCCCGGCACGGTCGGGCCATCCCTTCCCCTGATAAGAGCTTACCAATTCATCTAATGGCATGTAGCCTTCCAAATATTCGGTGATCAGAATGGCCTGAATCCCGTCGGAATCGTGACGGTTCTCATAGAAAACGGGTTCCAATGCCGGTATATCGAGCCTCTTGTAGCGCAGAATATTGGAGATCTCTTTTTCAAAGGTGGGGATCCCACGGAAAGGATGACAAAGCGTGCGGCTGAAATGATTTTTTTGTCGTTTGAGAATCAGGCTTTTTTCATTACCGTCCGGCAATTGTATCGAAAGGGAGCTGACCGAGCTCCAGCCACCCGGGCCCCTTCCTATGTTGGGCTCGTCCAAAGGCTCCAGATCCATTCGCCATAAAGCATCAAAATTCAGACCCTGCTGTTTGAAAATTTTGCGCCACTGGGGCGTAATGAATCTTTTCATTTGGGCTCCACACCCGGCGGCTCCTGGAATTCCGTTGACCGGTAAATTATGACTACATCCTTTCTCCCTGCAAATTCTTTGATTTTTTTGTAAGATTGGGGTTGAGGAATCAATTCCTTTCTCTTGACGGAAACCTTGATGACGAGGAGATCCATCCTGTTTTTTAAAGCGGCCTGCTGCATGGCCATATAGTCGCGATTTGAACTTGGATAATTCAGGAAATCGTTTTCGATGCCCGCATAAAAGGGTATCCTCGGATCGTTGGTGATAATCCTGGCCTTATGGAACCCTTCCTTATTAGCCAACCATTCTCCAGTCATGGCTATAATGTTATCCTGCTTCCAAACATTGTGAAAGAGTTTGTAAACGGGCGATACAAAGAAAATGATAACAAATACAGTTACAAGGAATCGTGGTCTTGGAGATCGCATGAGAAAAGCCAACATCCTGTCCAATCCTTTTCCAATCCAGGGATATAAGAGAAATGCAGGAGCAAACAAAAACCTGGATTGAATAAAATCCATTTCAATGAGACTATAATATATTAAAAGGAGATAGGATACTATCAGGGCAAATACAAAAAGCCGCTCTC
>JAIOSR010000313.1 GCA_021107495.1 Desulfobacterales bacterium
ATAGACCTTGTAATGGAAGGATTGAAGAAACTCATTCTTCTGGATCAGGAATGGGTGCCGAAAAATGAAGGCACGTCCCTTTACATAAGGCCGACCATGATTGCCACAGAGCCTCATTTAGGGGTACGCCCTTCCAATACATATCTGTTTTTCATTATTATCGGACCGGTCGGGGCCTACTACAAGGAAGGTCTCAACCCCGTTAAGATCTACGTGGAGGACAAATATATCCGGGCCGCCATAGGTGGAACCGGTGAGATCAAGACAGCGGGAAACTATGCAGCCAGCCTGTTAGCCGCTGAAGAGGCCAAGGAAAAGGGCTTCACACAGGTCTTATGGCTGGATGCGGCAGAGCGGAAATACGTTGAAGAAGTGGGCACCATGAACATGGTCTTTGTCATTGACGACGAAGTGATCACCGCGCCGCTTACCGGCAGCATCCTGCCTGGCATCACGAGGGATTCGGTCATTAAGATCCTGAAGGACTGGGGCGTAAAGATATCGGAAAGGAACCTCACCATTGATGAAGTAATCGGGGCCGCAAAGAACGGCAGTTTGAAGGAGGCATTCGGAACTGGGACCGCGGCGGTTATTTCTCCCGTGGGGCAGATTACCTATAAGGGCGAAGACCATATCGTGGCCGGCGGAAAAATGGGGGAACTCTCCCAGAGACTCTACGATGAAATCGTTGCCATACAATACGCGGCAAAAGAAGATACACACGGATGGATGGAGAGGATCGGTTGATTGAGGGTATTTTATGATTCCAACAATAGAATGGCATGGTGATCATGTCCGCATGATTGACCAGAGAAAATTACCCGGCAGGACAGAATGGTTTACCTGCAGGGGATACAGGGATGTTATCAAGGGCATTCAAGTGATGGTAATCCGCGGTGCCCCGGCCATTGGCGTGGCAGCGGCCATGGGTCTGGCCTTGGGCGCCCGATCCATACGTTCTAAATCTTACGCGGCCTTCATGGAAAAATTTGAAAAGATTGCCCATGAAATGCTCCTGGCCCGTCCCACCGCCGTAAACCTGAGATGGGCGGTTGAAAGAATGACCCGCTTTGCGGAAAATATGTCCGAACTGCCGGTTAAGAAGATTCAATCGGCCCTCAGACAGGAATCCGAAAAAATTCTGGCCGAGGATATTGAGATCAACCGGCGTATGGGAAAGCACGGACAGGGCCTTGTCCCCAAAGGATCGACCATCCTGACCCACTGCAATGCAGGCTCATTAGCCACAGGGGGTTACGGAACGGCCTTAGGCGTAATCCGGGCGGCCCATGAAAATGGAAAGAAAATTAAGGTTATCGCGGATGAGACCAGGCCATGGCTTCAAGGCCTGCGCCTGACGGCCTTTGAATTGATGGAAGACGGAATCCCCGTTTCCGTGATTGCGGATAATGCGGCAGGATCCCTGATGCGGCAGAAAAAGATTGACCTTGTGATCACTGGTGCGGACAGAATTGCCGCAAACGGAGATGTGGCCAATAAAATCGGGACCTACCAGGTAGCAGTATTGGCTAAAACCAACAGGATCCCTTTTTACGTTGCAGCGCCAATATCCACCATTGATTACACAATCAAGAACGGCGATATGATCCCGGTGGAAGAAAGGGGCCCAGAAGAAATCTACCGGTTTGGAAAACGTGAGATCGGGCCTTCAGGGGTCAGCGTCCTTAATCCCGCCTTTGACGTCACCCCCGCCTCATATGTCTCGGCCATTATTACCGAGAAAGGGATCATAAGGCCCCCATACAAAAAGGGGATCAAGCGTTATTTCTAATCCGCGTCACCTCACTTATTCAAAGTCACCTTCAATACCTTTTCAGTATCATCGGTCACCTTGAAACGATCATCGATTCTGAGGCCGCAAACCCACACAATTCTGTTGCTGTGGGTCAAAATGGGTATATTAGCCCTGGCCCTTGAAGAAAGCTTGAGATCAATAAAAAAATCCTTGAGCTTCTTATGCCCGCTCATACCAAGGGGGACAAACCTGTCACCCGGCTGAAAATTTCTGATCATCAAGGGATAGGTGAGGTTTTCAGCATTCAGATATGCAGTCCATGGGGAGACGTTCATCTCCGTTAGTGCGCTTTTTACCATTTCCTCCAACGAAATGGTACACCTTAGGGCGTCCAAGTGAAACGTCCCGGGCCCATCCAGAAAACAGCAGAAGCCTTGCGCTTGGGTATCCTTCACCAAGTCAAAGACAAGCGTGTCATAATCCTTCCTGACGTTTATATGGTTTGGAAGATTTGCCATTGCCTGCGGCTTTTCACTCGCAGCCAATCTTCTGACGGCTTCTACATGCCTCATACTAACCCGGCGCAAACTCCCCCCTGTCTCTCTTACGGCATAGCGAATGACACGGTTCTTTAATGCCTCCGGAAGTTTCTTAAAAGAGGACAAATGGAACCGGAGTTCCCGGCCTTCCCCGGATTCATCCTGCCCTTTAACCCAGGCCTTTGTCATCTCCTCCAGGCATTCCTCATCCTTTCGCATGATCCCGGCGGTTTGCCCTAAGAGTTCCACGATTCGCGGCTGGTACTTCCGGAGTTGGGGTAGAAGTTCCAAGCGGATACGGTTCCTCAAGTAACGGGGTTCAAGATTAGTAGTATCCGTCACATATTTGAGACCTCTCTCTTCAATGTAGGACTCGACCTCATTACGACTCACTTCGATCAAGGGTCTGATTATCTTTTCGTCCCTCAAAGGCGGAATTCCCGCGAGTCCGGACGGGCCGCTCCCCCGTATGAGTCTCATCAGTACGGTCTCGGCCTGATCATTAAGATTATGACCCACGGCGATCTTCCGGGCCGAAAACTTCTGTAGCGCTTCTTCAAGGAATTTGTACCTGACATTTCTGGCCCTTTCCTCTAAGGAAGACTCCTGCTGCGCCATCAGCCTGCCTGCCTTTTTTGTCTCAAAGGGAAGTTGAAGAGAGCCTGCCAAGGACTTGACGAACCGTGTCTCAGCCTCGTCTTCATCCGGTCTGAGCCCGTGGTCGAGATGGGACACCACAAGTTTCAGACCCAAATCATCCTTGAGTTGATAGAGGATGTCCAAGAGACAAACAGAATCCGGTCCACCTGAAACGGCAACGACCACACGATCCCCGTGACTGATCATGTCATACCTGGAAATGGTGTTTAGGACCTTCTTGATTGTTTGTCTCACCTGGTTCACGTCAAACTCCGAATATGAAATTTTGCTGCGGCATGCGGAATAAAACTTAACACGCTTCGACCATAAACTCAATGGCATGGCCTTTCCCTGATCCACCATCAAGATGTCATCTGCTGCGTTGCCTTCGGTCGCTTCTCCTTGCGGCGTATTATTCATACGCCTCAGTCGGCGCTCCTCGGCGCCTTGCATCTAACACCTTGCTGGTGCCCAGGGATTGCCTTAAATCCTTTATAAATATTGGCTATCAAGAATTTTGATGGTGGATTTTGGCTTTTCATAATTCTCCGGCTATCGCCCCGGAATGGCATTACGATAAACTCTCAGAGGAAATGCTTTTTAAAAAAATACCAAATCGCCAAAAAACCATGTAAAACGCAGAAAACTTGAGATCTCAACTGTTTATAAATCTATCCACATCAATGCAAAGGCATACAACTAACTGAATTAATTGCCGTATCCATTTTTCAGGATTATCCCTGTAAAACAGCATGTTATAGCTTTCTTATCGGGTTTTACAATATAATTAACAGATTGGCAGTTGTTCAAAAAACGGATTGGATCAAGTGGACTTTTTTCTCATTTGCCTTTGACATCCCCATAAATATTTTCGTAAAAAATTTAAAATCAATAATTGGCCGAATTCAGGACTCACCTGGCCCGGTTTTCAAACGATAAAAAATCCATATATAGTATTTATGCCAAGAATTTATACAATATTTAGTTGACATCCGCCATAATGTAGGATATGGCATTACGTGTTGGATAATAGATAATGTATTATCTCCTGTGTCCGAAACCTTCATTCATGGAGTTAGAATTATGTGTAATATCCTGGTTATTGATGATGAAAGGATGATCTCGGATGTGCTTCAGCAGGCCTTAACCATATACGGACATAATGTAGAAACCGCATCGGGGGGATCTGATGGCCTCCGAATATTCGAGTCGGGGTCGTTTGATTTAGTGATAACGGATATACGCATGCCTGACATTGACGGCATTGAAGTAGCGCGATGCATTCGAAGATCCGACAAACCGCAAACACCAATCATCGGCATGTCGGGAACTCCGTGGCTTATGAATGGTAACGGATTTGATTTTACCATCCCTAAACCTTTTAGCATTAAGATCCTTATGGACGCAGTCAAAGAACTGACTGTAAATCCAATGAATTCCGATACGGGCCATATCAACAATACACTTTCAAAATTGCAGTAAAAAAACGTTTCTGCAACCAGCCTGATAAATTTGCTCAATAATAATACCAGATGGTTTTGTAGTGAGTTGTGTCCTCGCCGGCCGCTTTTAGTCTCTTGAGATAGTCATAAATCGACACGTCCGTGTAGACAAAGGTATCCGCTAAAAATAGTTTCTTCTCCCAGGGATGAAATTCATAGACCCTTCGGCCATTTGGCAATATCGAGATGACATCATGGTGCTGTACTGCCCGCAGGTAATTCTTGCCGAGGCCCGGGACATTAAATACGATTTCGTCCGTGCGCACGGTTCCGGGCATGAGCCGGGCCTCTTCATGCTGCTCCTGGAGTAATCTCGCAATCGGCACCCGGTAATCGTCCGTTTCTTCCTTCCCCTTGGTGTTGAAGGTGTAATAAGGTGTAATACCGACCAATCGCAGCTTGTTACGCAGGGCCGCGGCCTCAAATTTTCGCGAATTATAGAACGTGTAAACGAGTTGATTATAGACATCCATGCCGTATCGGCGAAACTTCTGTACCGCTTCCAACATTTG